>DATAHW010000090.1:0-6093 GCA_036262935.1 Gemmatimonadales bacterium
GCGCCGATCCGGACGATGCCCCGCTCGTCGAGGTCCACCACGCTCTCGTCGGAGACGTTGGGGATCTCGCGGGTGATCTCCTCCTGGCCCCGCTTGGTGTCGCGGACGTGCAGCTCGAGCTCCTGGATGTGGATGGACGAATAGACGTCGTCCTTGACCAGGCGCTCGGAGAGGACGATGGCGTCCTCGAAGTTGTGCCCGTACCACGGCATGAACGCCACCAGCACGTTGCTGCCGAGCGCGAGCTCGCCGCCCTCGGTGGCCGCCCCGTCGGCGATGATCTCGCCGGCCTGGACCTTCTGGCCCAGTTGCACCAGCGGCCGCTGGTTGATGGCGGTGTCCTGGTTGGTGCGCCAGAACTTCTTCACCCGGTATCGGTCGTGCTGGTGCAGCCGTGCGAGCGGCGTGTCGCCCACCTGCGCGCCGTCGGCGCCGGCGTCCACGATGATCTCGTCGGCCGTGACCCGGGTGACCGTCCCGCTCCGGCGCGCGATGATGACCGCCCCGGAGTCGCGGGCCACCTTCTCCTCCAGTCCCGTGCCTACCAGCGGCGCCTCGGGGAAGAGGAGCGGTACGCTCTGCCGCTGCATGTTCGAGCCCATGAGCGCGCGGTTGGCGTCATCGTGCTCGAGGAACGGGATCAGCGCCGCCGCGATGGAGACGAGCTGCTCCGGCGCCACGTCCATGAACTCGATCCGGTCGGGCGGCAGCAGCGGGTAGTCGTCGCCTTTCCGGCTCAGCACCAGCCCCTCGGCGAAGGTGCCGTCGGGGTTGAGCGGCGCGTTGGCCTGGGCCACCGCGTAGTCCTCTTCGTCGCTGGCGGAGAGCCAGCGGATCTCGTCCGTGACCCGACCGCCCTTCACCACGCGGTAGGGCGTCTCGATGAAGCCCAGGTCATTGATCCGGGCGTAGGTCGAGAGGCTGGTGATCAGCCCGATGTTCGGGCCTTCCGGGGTCTCGATGGGACACATCCGGCCGTATTGCGAATAGTGGACGTCACGGACCTCGAAGCCCGCGCGCTCCCGCGTGAGCCCGCCCGGCCCCAGCGCCGAGAGCCGGCGCTTGTTGGTCAGCTCGGCCAGCGGGTTGGTCTGGTCCATGAACTGCGAGAGCTGCGAGCTGCCGAAGAACGCCTGGATTACCGCGCTCACCGTCCGGGCGTTGACCAGGTCGTCGAGCGAAATCTTCTCGGGATCGGAGTTGATGCTCATCCGCTCCTTGACCAGCCGCGCCATGCGCGAGAGGCCGACGGAGAACTGGTTGGCGATCAGCTCGCCCACGCTCCGGATCCGGCGGTTGCCCAGATGGTCGATGTCGTCGGTGAACCCGCGCCCGTCGTGCAGGTCGATCAGGTAGCGGATGATGGCGACGAAGTCGTCCTCGGTCAGGACCGTGTGGTTCGGGTCGGTCTTGAGCTTGAGCCGCTGGTTGATCTTGTAGCGGCCTACCCGCCCCAGGTCGTAGCGCTTGGGGTTGAAGAACAGCTTCTGGAGCTGTTGCCGCGCGGTCTCCAGGTTGGGCGCATCGCCCGGCCGGAGCAGGGCGTAGATCTGCTCCAGGGCCTCGGCCTCGCTGTGGGTCGGGTCCTTGGCCAGCGTGTTCTTGATCAGCGGCGACTCCGAGCGGCCGGCCGGGAGCAGGACCTCGACCTTGTGCACGCCGGCCTTGATCAGCCGCTTCCGGAGCGCGTCGGTGAGCTCGCTCCCGCCTTCGGCCACTACCTCGCCGGTCTCGGGATCGGCGGCATCGAACGCCAGGACGTGGTTGGAGCGGTCGCGCGTGGTGGTCGGCTGCTCCTCCTCCCGCACGTCGAGCGTCGTGTACCCGGCGAAGACCGTGACGCTCTTGAGCCCCTTGTGCCGCATCTCGTTGAGCCGCTCCGGCGTGAGCTCGTCGCCCACCGCGGCCAGCGGCTCGCCCCGCGGGTCCTCCGGGTTCGGCACGTCCGCCGCCAGCAGCGAGCCCAGCACTTCGCGCTTCTCCTGCCGGCCCTCGAGCTTGCCGGTGATGTTCAGCTCCTTCGTCGCGAAGAAGAGCCGGAGGATGTCGGCGTTGGTGCCGTGCCCGAAGGCGCGCAGCAGTGCCGTCGCCGGGAACTTCTTCTTCTTGTCGATGTGGACGAAGATCACGTCGTGGATGTCGATCGTGAACTCGACCCACGAGCCCCGGAACGGGATGATCCGTGCCGAGAAGAGCCGCTGCCCGTTGGGGTGGGTATCCTCCTCGAAGACCACGCCCGGCGAGCGGTGGAGCTGGCTCACGACCACCCGCTCGGCCCCATTGATCACGAACGTGCCGAGCGGGGTCATGATGGGCAGCTCGCCCAGATAGACCTCCTTCTCGATCGCGTTCTTGAGCCGCTTCTGGCCCTCGACCTCCTCGTACACGTCGAGGCGGAGCTTGGCCTTGAGCGGCGCGGCATAGGTCATGTCGCGCTCGATGCATTCCTCGACCGCGTACTTGGCCTCGCCCAGCGAGTAGCCCAGGAACTCCAGCTTGTACTTCTCGTTCACGTCCGTGATCGGGAACAGGTCCCGGAAGACGCGCTCCAGCGAGACGTCCTGGCGCGCGCCATGGACGTCGTCGGGTACCAGCAGCGTCTCGAACGCGGCGGTCTGGATATCGAGCAGGTGCGGCATCGGCATGCCGCCGTCCCGCTTGGCGAACGTGATGACGGATCGGGTCGTCTGAGGCATCAGTGGCTCACTCTCACGCAACACAAATGGCCCCGGCGCCGGTCCCCCGCCCGAAAGGCGGGTGACCTGCGGGGCTCGGCAGATTCGGGAACTTCCGAGAGCTTCGAGCGTGCATTCCGTCTCACTGAAATAGGGTGAAGCGACAAGGTCCCCGGCAGGGGAGCGCTTCGCCCTACTTCAGCTCGACTTCCGCACCCTGGTCTTCCAGCTTCTTCTTGATCTCCTCGGCCTCCGCCTTCGAGATCCCTTCCTTGAGGACGCTGGGGGCGCTGTCCACGGCGTCCTTGGCTTCCTTCAGGCCCAGGCTGGTGATCTCGCGGACCACCTTGATGACCTGGATCTTCTTGGCGCCGCCGGCCTTGAGGACGACGGAGAACTCCGTCTTCTCCTCGGCCGCGGGCGCGGCGGCCCCGCCGCCCGCGCCGCCGGCCGGGGCCGCCGCGACGGTGACGTTGAACTTCGTCTTGAATGCTTCGAGCAGGTCCGCGAGCTCGAGCACGGTCTTGCCGCCAATGGCCTCGAGGATCTCTTCGTTGCTCAGCGTGGTCGTTGCCATGTCACTGTCTCCGTACGGTTAAGAAGCGGTGCCGCGCTGTTCGCGCAGGGCCTCGAGGGCGGCGGCGAAGGAATACAGCAGGCCGTTGAACACACCGGCGATCTGGGCCAGCAGCACCTCGCGGGACGGGATCTCGCCGAGGCGCTTGACGTGCTCGGGCGCGACGGTCTTGCCGTCCACCAGCCCGGCCTTCACGGTCGGCCGCTCGAACTCGCGGGCGAAGTCGCCCAGGACCTTGGCGGCCGTGAGGGCGTCCTTCCCGAGCACCAGACCGGTCGGGCCGGCCAGGTGATCGTCCAGACCGGTGATGCCGTTGGCGGCCAGCGCCCGCTGGGCCAGCGTGTTCTTCACGACCACATACGAGACGCCCGCGGCCCGGAGCCGGCGGCGGAACTCGGTCATGCGCAGCACGTTCATGCCGCTGAAGTCGGTCACGTAGACGTTGGGGGCGTCCTTGAGCAGCGCGCTCAGGCTCTCCACCGTCTCCTGGCGTTCGGTCTTGTTCATCGGTACCCCGCCGTATCCAGCCGGACACCCGGCCCCATGGTGCTCGAGACGGTAGCCGAGCGGATGTAGACGCCCTTGGCCGCCGAAGGCTTGGCCCGGACGATGGTGTCCATGAAGGCGCCGACGTTATCCGCCAGTTGTGCCGGCGAGAACGACACCTTGCCGACCGGGGCATGCACGTTTCCGGTCTTGTCCACGCGGAACTCGATCTTGCCGGCCTTGATCTCGCGGACGGCGCGGCCCACGTCCATGGTGACCGTGCCCGCCTTCGGATTGGGCATCAGGCCGCGGGGGCCGAGGACCCGTCCGAGCTGGCCGAGCTGGCCCATGACATCGGGCGTGGCGACGATCACGTCGCACTCGAGCCAGCCGTCCTTGAGCTTCTGGATGTACTCGATGCCCACGAAGTCGGCGCCGGCCGCCTCGGCCTCGCGAACGCGCTCTCCTTGGGTAATCACCAACACGCGAACCGGCTTTCCGGTTCCGTGGGGCAGCACCACGGTGCCGCGCACCACCTGGTCCGCGTGGCGCGGATCGACGCCCAGCCGCACGGCCACATCCACCGTCTCGTCGAACTTGGCGAACGACGCTCCCTTGACCAGCGCCACCGCCTCCGGAATCTGGTACTCACGCGCCCGGTCGACCTTCTCGGCCGCGGTCCGGAACTTCCTGCCCGTGCTCGCCATCAGTCCACCACCTCCAGCCCCATCGACCGGGCGGTGCCCGCGACCATGCGCATGGCGCTGTCGAGGTCGGACGCGTTGAGATCGCCCATCTTGATCTCGGCGATCTTCTTCACCTGCGCGCGGGTCACCTTCCCCACCTTGGTGCGGTTGGGCTGCCCGCTGCCCTTCTCGATACCCGCCTCCTTGAGCAGGAGGTTCGGGGCGGGCGGGGTCTTGGTGATGAAGGTGAAGGTGCGATCCGCGTAGATCGTCACCACGCAGGGAATCACCATCCCGCTCTGGCTCTGCGTCCGGGCGTTGAACTGCTTCACGAACTCCATGATGTTCACGCCGTGCGGACCCAGGGCCGTGCCGACCGGAGGCGCGGGCGTGGCCGCGCCGGCCGGGCACTGCAACTTGACCATCGCCTGGACCTTCTTTGCCATGATGCTCCTCGCTTCGGTTTACACCTGCCGCGATGACCCGCGCGGTCGCGGGAGAGACGGTCGGGCGGACGGGCGGTCCGCCCGCCTAATGCCCCCTCAACTGCAAGTAGTCCAACTCCACCGCCGTCGGCCGGCCGAACAGGCTCACCGACACCTTCACCTTGCCCTTGTCCGCCAGGACCTCTTCCACGGTGCCGCTGAAGTCGGAGAACGGCCCCTCGGTGATCTCGACCACCTGGCCGATCATGAAGGGGATCTCCTCCTTCGGCTCGGCCTCCGTCACCGCCTCGGCGATGCCGAGCAGCCGGTTGACTTCCTCCTGCCGCAGCGGCTGCGGCAGCTTGCCCGTGCCGACGAACTTGATCACGCCCTGGATGCTGTTGACTACGTGGAGCGCTTCCTGGCTCATGGCCATCTCCACGAGCACGTAGCCGGGATAGAGCTTCCGCTCGACCGTGACCTTCTTGCCGTTCTTGATCTCGATGACATCCTGGACCGGCACCAGGGCCTGGCGAATCAGCTTCTGCTCGGCCGGACGCGGGTCGTCCTCGATCCGCTTCTGGAGCAGGCTCCTCACCTTGTTCTCGTGTCCGGCCGTCGTCTGGATCGCGTACCAGCGGTATTCCATAGGCTTACCGCGCGAGCCGCGCGACTCCGCTCACGAGAAGGGCCTGCAGCAGGAAATCCATGAGGCCGATCGTGACGCCCAGCAGGATGCTCAGGATGACGATCATGCGCGTCGCCTTGATCAGCTCATCCCGGGTGGGCCACGTGACCTTCTTCATCTCGTCGCGCACCGCGACCATGAACTGACGGGTCTGGTCGACCCATCCGGTCAGCCGGTGGGCGGGCTGAGTCACCTGCACCCGGTCCATGGCTACTTGGACTCCTTGTGCACGCGATGCGTGTCGCACCGGGGGCAGTACTTGCGCCGTTCGACCCGCTCCGGGTGCTTCCGCTTGTTCTTGTCCGCGAAGAAGTTGCGGCTTTTGCACTCGGTGCATTCCAATGTGATCTTGTCTCTTGGCACGCTTCAGTCCTCAGTCGCGGGTCACGCGTCGCGCGCGGCCCGTGTCTATTTGAGAATCTTGGTGACCACCCCGGCGCCGACGGTCCGGCCGCCCTCGCGGATGGCGAAGCGCAGCCCCTCGTCCATGGCGATCGGCGTGATCAGCTCGATCGTCATCTGGATGTTGTCCCCCGGCATCACCATCTCCACCCCC
>DATAHW010000091.1:0-25143 GCA_036262935.1 Gemmatimonadales bacterium
TGCCGAGACGAGCTGTCGTGCCGAGCGAAGCGAGGGATCCACCTGCCCGAGGTTCGAACTCCGGACGGCAAGATCCCTCGCTTCGCTCGGGATGACAGTGTTGCGCGCCGTCATTTCCCTTCCGCCCGACCGCCCGACCGCCCGACCGCCCGACCGCCCGCCTCACCGCCCGCCTATATTTCCGTCGCACGCACTCCCGTCCGGAGATTCGATTGCCCGACGTACCGTACCGAGTGGACAAGCCCTGGGGATACGAGCTCGTGTGGGCCCGCACCGACCGGTACGCGGGCAAGATCCTGCACGTGAAGGCGGGGCACGTGCTGAGCCTGCAGTTTCACCACCGGAAGGACGAGACGATGCATGTGCTCGCCGGCGAGCTGATTCTCCGGACGCGCGAGGGCGAGGACCTCGTGGCGCGGCCGTTCCGCGCCGGTGAGAGCGTCCACATTCCGCCGACCCTCGTTCATCAGATCGAGGCGGTGGTGGACAGCGACGTGCTCGAGGCATCGACCGCGGAGCTCGACGACCTGGTCCGGCTCCAGGACCGCTACGGAAGAGGCTGACCGCATGCAAGTGATCATCCCGCTCGCCGGCAAAGGCACCCGGCTCCGGCCGCACACCCACCTCGTCCCCAAGCCGATGCTCAAGGTGGCGGGCCGGCCGGTGATGGACTGGGTCATGGACCGGCTCGACGGGCTGGACGTGAGCGAGCTGATCTTCATCACCGGTCATCTCAAGGAGCAGGTGGAGGCGTACGCGCGAGCGCGCTATCCGATTCCGTCGCGCTATGTCGAGCAGAAGGTGCAGGACGGGACCGCCGGCGCCGTCAACCTGGCCCGGCCCTGGGTGCGGGAGCCGGTGCTGATCGTCTTCGTGGACACGGTGTTCGAGGCGGACCTGACGCTCATCAACCGGACCGAGGCCGATGGCATCATCTGGGCCAAGGAAGTCGAGGACTACCAGCGCTTCGGCGTCGTGGTGACCGACGCGGCGGGCTACATGACGAAGATCGTCGAGAAGCCCGCGACGCCGATCTCGAAGCTCGCCAACATCGGACTCTACTACATCCGCGCCGTGGACAGCCTGTGGCAGGGAATCGACCACGTGCTGGCGCGACCGAAGAACAAGGGCGAATATTTCCTCACCGACGCGTTCCAGTGGATGATCGAGCACGGCAAGCGGATCCTCACCGCCGAGGTCGGCGGCTGGTACGACTGCGGGAAGCTGGACACGCTGCTCGAGACCAACGCGATCCTGCTGGGGAAAGGCGCGGCCCGCCGGCGGGAGTTCCCCGGTGTGACGATCCACGATCCGGTGTACATCGAGGACGGCGTGACGATCGAGCGGAGCGAGATCGGCCCCAACGTCTCGCTCGAAGCCGGCAGCCGGGTGTCCGATAGCCGGCTGTCGAATGCGATCGTGGGACGCGACGCGGTGCTTACCCGCGTGCGGCTGGATGGCGCGATGCTCGGCGAGGGTGTCGTCGCCGACGGCCTCACGGGCAGCGCGTCGCTGGGAGACCATTCCGAGGTCATGGCGACGCCCTCGCGCTGAGGGAGCCGGTCACTCGCTCGCTCAATCTCTGGAGCCCGATGCCCTCCGTCGACGAGCTCTGCCGGTCCTACCTGGATCTCAAGTACCACTTCGACCCCGCCGCGGCGAGCTCGGCCGGTCTGGTGGCGCACGACGGCCGTCTCGGCGACTTCACGCCCGACGCGGTGCGCGCGCACATCGCCGCGCTCCGCTCGGTGGCGGGCGCGGTCGAGGAACTCGACGTCGCCGAGCTGCAGGACGAGGTCGACCGCACCGCGCTGCTTGGCGAGCTGCGCGGCACCGTCTATCGGCTGGAGCACGAGCGCCCGCACCAGCGGAACCCGGTCTTCTGGGTCAACCACCTGTTTCAGGGCCTCTACGCGGTGCTCGCCCGAAGCGATGGCGCGGCCGGCGGGCGGGCGCCGGCCGCGCTCGAGCGGCTCCGCGCGGTCCCCGGCTTCCTCGACGCGGCCCGGGCCACCCTCGCCGAGCCACCGTCGGTCTTCGTGGATTCCGCGCTGGCGATGCTCGGCGGCGGCGGCGAGCTGATCGTGCAGCTCGCCGCCACGCTCGGCGCCGAGGCGCCCGGCCTGGCGGACGATCTTCGCGCGGCGGCGGGGGCGGCGCTCGAGGGGCTGAAGCGGTTCGGCACGGCCCTGCGCGACGAGATCGAGCCCGATGCCGACCCCCACGCCTTTGCCATCGGCGAGGAGCAGTTCGCCCGCCGGCTGCACTTCGAGCATGCGGTCGAGGCCGGCGCGCCCGAGCTCTGGCGCTACGGGCTCCGCCTGCAGGAGGAGACCACGGCGAAGCTCTCGGCCCTGGCGGCGGAGCTCGGGCCCCGGCCCTGGCGCGAGCTGGTAGACGCGCTCCGCGACGACGTCCCCGGCCCCGACGAGCTGCTCCGCGTCTACCGCCAGGAGCTCGACCGCGCGCGCGACTTCGTGGTCGAGCGGGACCTCGCCCTCGTCCCGTCCACACCGGTGGACGTGGTGGCGACGCCGTCGTTCCTGGCCGCGCTCGTGCCCTTCGCCGCGTACGAGCCGCCGCCGATCTATCTCCCGGCGCAGCGGGGGCGGTTCTACGTCACCCGGCCCGACCCCTCGCTGCCGCCGGAAGCCGCGGCCCAAGTGCGCCGGGGCCACTGCTCACACGGCATTCCGGCCATGGTGGTCCACGAGGCCTACCCCGGTCACCACCTCCAGCTCGTGACCGCGCAGGAGCTGGGCTCCGAAGTGCGGCGCCATCTGTGGACGCCGGTAATGGTGGAGGGCTGGGCCCTCTACTGCGAGCAGTTGATGGACGAGACGGGCTACTATTGCACGCCCGAGCAGCGGGTATTCCAGCTCGTCAATCTGCTCTGGCGGGCCATCCGCATCGTGCTCGACGTCGGTCTCCACACCCGCGGCATGACCACCCGCGAGGCGGTCGACTACATGGTGGAGCACCTGCCGATCGAGCGGCGGAGCGCGGAGGCGGAGGTGCGGCGATACTGCGCGTGGCCCACCTATCAGCTCTGCTACGCGGTCGGCCGCCGGGAGCTGCTGCGCCTGCGGGACGATTTCCGCGAGGCGGCCGGGGACGCGTTCGAGCCCCGGCGCTTCCACGACGCGCTGATGCGCTACGGCGGACTCCCCGTCTCGCTCGCCCGCTGGGGGATGGGCCTCGAGGAGCGCTCGTGAAGATCACCATCCTGACCTATCTCGACAGCGAGGACGAAAACTCCAAGGAGTACGATCCGGTCGTGCCGCAGGTGGCGCGCACCCTTCGGCGGCTGGGCCACCGGGTCTCGGTCCTCGGCGTCCACGGGGACGTGAAGCGGCTCATCGCGGGGCTCTCGCGCCGCCGGCCCGAGCTGGTGTTCAACCTCATGGAGATGTTCGGTGACAACGTCTTCGGTGACATCCCCGTCACCGGGCTGCTCGAGCTCCTGGGCGTGCGCTACACCGGCAGCGGGCCCGGCGAGCTGTATCTGAGTCAGGACAAGGGGCTCACCAAGAAGCTGCTGGCGTTCGAGAACATCCTCTACCCGCGCTACGCCGTCTTCTCGCGCGAAGCGGCGTTCGAGACCGGCGGCAACCTCCGCATGCCGTTGTTCGTGAAACCGCTTCGGTCGGATGCGTCGCTGGGCATCGGCGGGAAATCGCTGGTGCACGACGCGGTCGCCCTCATGGAGCGGGTCGCGGTGATTCACCGCGAGCTGGAGGACTCGGCGCTGGCGGAAGAGTACATTGAAGGGCGCGAGTTCTACGTCGGCGTGCTGGGGAACGCCCAGCCCAAGGCGCTCCCGCCGGTGGAGGTGGATTTCACCGGGTTTCCGGAGGGCGTACCGAAGGTCATGGACAGCAAGGCCAAATGGGACGAGCGGAGCAAGGAATACAAGGGCACGAAATCGGTGGTGGCCAACCTGCCGGACGAGCTGCGTGCCCGGCTGCAGAAAGTGGCGGTGGACGCCTACCGCGCACTCCGCGTGCGGGACTACGGGCGGGTGGACCTCCGGCTCACCGAGACGGGCGAGATCTATGTGCTCGAGGTCAACGCGAGCTGCTACCTCGAGAAGTCCGGCGAGTTCGCGATGGCCGCGGCGGCGAGCGGGCTCGACTACCCGCGCCTCGTGGAGCGGATCGTGAACCTGGCGGCGGAGCGGTTCGAGCGGAAGCGATAGCGTCGAGCGGCGATCAGCCCGAGCGAAGCCGGGCGGCGCGCTTGCCCTCCCATCGGCGCATTCAGACTCAACAACTCACCTACGAGGCTCGAACGCAGGGGGCGGGGCAGCCACAAGGCCGACACCCGCAACACCGCGACATCCACTCACAAACTTCATGGCAGATACGACCCCCGCTGCACGTAGTTCATCGCGAGTCCCGTCACCAGCGTGGTGAGCGCCACGATCGCGGCTTGTTCGCGTGCGGGCGGGTAGCCCTGCTGGAGCTGCGCTGAGCGGTCCGCCAGGTAGCGCAGCAGCACGCGGGTTCGCTCGGGGAAGTGGCCGGTCCAGCGGAAGACGTTCGCCAGCAGCTCGGGCTCGAGCCGGCGGATCAGCGCCGCGGCGGCAGCCATCGGCTCGTCGGTCGGGACGCCTTCGCCGCTGCCCAGGTCCTCGAAGATCGCGAGCAGCGCGCCGTCCAGGCCGGGCGGCAACTCGTCGCGCCCGGACGGGTCGTCGCGGTAGTAGTGGTCGAGCGAGTACTCGATCTCGCCGACATCCTCGTCGAGCTCGGCCGCCGTCACCAGCGGCTCCCGGTCATGGATGGCCGCCATCTCCCGCTCGCAGTAGGCCAGCTTCGCGGCCGCCACCGGCCAGCCGCCGTACTGCCGGCGCCAGTCGAGCCCGGGCGTCATCCACACCGCGAACGTCTCCGCCCAGTCCTCATCGGGATGCTTCTGCGCGTACCAGCCCGGCAGATGGCGGACGTAGCGCCGGCTGAACGGCTCGGGGCGGTACTCCTCGGAGTACGGCTGGGTGATCGAGCCGAACTGCTTGACCCACTCCTCCTCGTCGTACAATCGGTAGGCATAGTTCACCACGTGCCCCATCTCGTGGCGGAGATAGCGGAGGATATCGGCCCGGTCGAACCCCTCCACGTGGCCCACCCGTTCGGCATGGAGCGCCGTCAGGTCCGGATGGGCGAGATAGAAGGGGATGGCGATCGCCACGGTCCCGAACGGGACGCCCCACTCGGTCGAGAGATAGAAGCGGGGGGGGACCCGGGTGAGCGCGGCCGCCGCCAGCTCGGCCTCGAACTCGGCCAGGATCGGCTCCAGCCGAGTGCCTTCGATGGTCAGCCCCAGATCACGAATGGGGGTGGACCAGAGGGTCGATTCGTGGAAGCGGGCGGGATCGGCGGCCATGGGCAACAACTTACCTGCTACCTTCCGGCCATGCCGTGCGGCGCGTTACCGCCCCCGGAGCTCCCGTGACTCAGGTCCCGCGAGCGGTCAAGGGCCTCTCGCTCGTCTCGCTGTTCAACGACTTCGCGAGCGAGATGGTCTACCCCCTGCTGCCCGCGTTCGTGACGCGCACGCTGGGCGGCGGGGCCGAATTGCTCGGGCTGCTCGACGGCGCGGCCGACCTCACCTCCGCCCTGCTCAAGGTGGTGAGCGGCCGCCTCGCGGACCGGCCGCGCTGGCGCGGGCCGCTGATCCTGGTCGGCTATGCTACGGCGGTCCTCGTCCGGCCGCTCATCTCGGTGGCGAGCGCCGCCTGGCAGGTGGTCGGCTTCCGGGTGATCGACCGGGTGGGGAAGGGGATCCGCACCCCGCCCCGGGACGCGCTCATCGCCGCGGTCACCCCGGCGCCGCAGCGCGGGCGGGCGTTCGGGTTCCACCGCGGGGCGGACCACTTCGGGGCGGTGGTGGGATCGCTGGCCGCGTGGTATCTGCTCACACGGGGCGCGGATGTGCGGCGGGTAATCGAGTGGAGCGTCGTGCCGGGTCTCGTTGCGTTCGTGGTGCTCTCCGTCGTGCTGCGTGGCACGCGGGCCGGCGCGCTGCCCGCGCCGGAGCGCTCCGGGCCTCTGGCCGACGCGGGCGGTCGGGTGTTCTGGGCGCCGGTGGCGGCGCTTACCGCGCTCACCTTCTTCCGCATTCCCGAGACGCTGCTCCTGCTCCGGCTGCAGGACGCCGGCGTGGCCGTGGCGCTGGTGCCGCTGGTCTGGGCCGGGCTTCACGTCGTGCGGAGCGCCAGCTCGTATCCCGGGGGGTGGCTGGCGGATCGTCTCGGCCCCCGGACCACCGTGGCCGCGGGCGGGCTCCTGTTCGGTGCGGTCGTGGCCGCACTCGGCGCCGCACTTTCACCTGAGGGCGCGATGGCCACGTTCCTGGCACTCGGCCTGGTGGCGGGGCTCACGGAGTCGTCGGAGCGGACGATGGTGGCGCGCCTGGCACCGGTGCGCACGGGCCGAGGCTTCGGCCTGTATCATGCGCTGACCGGCGTGGCCGCGCTGCCGGCCGCCGTGCTGTTCGGATGGATCTACCAGTCGGTCGGCGGGCCGGCGGCTCTGATCGCCAGTGCCGCCGGGATGGCCGTCGCGGTCGTTGCCTGGCTCATCGCATCACCACGAAATCACGAAGGGTACAAGGCATGAGGAGATGTGTCGGTGTCGCGCTCGGGATGATGCTCTGCGCGGGTGCAGCGGGACCCGCCGCGGCCCAGGTCCAGGTCCGGCTGGAGACCCCCGAACGGGCCACGTACTCCGAGCTGCACGAGGCGCTCCGGCTCGGCACGCCCGCGGCGGACTCGGTGCGGCGAATCCAGCGCCTTTCGAGCCCCGCAACGCTGTGGCGGATCGGCCGCGCGGCAATGCGCGGAACCGATAGCTGGCAGAACGGACTCGTCGCCCTCACGCGGCTGGCCGAGCTTCGGAGCCTGGCCTACGCGGACAGCGCGGCCCGGCTCGAGCGCAGGCTGGAGAGCGTCGAGGGGAACCCGTTTCCCGGGAATCCCGGCGTCACCGGCGCGGACGTGGAGCCTTCGCTCAACGCCATCATACTCGAGCGGAGGCGCGCGGTGAGGGGTGATTCCGCCGTGCTCGCCGACATCCTCGCCCGCGTGCCGACCCGGAAGTACGATCATGGCGATGCCTGGGTCCTGGGACGGCTCGGCGCGGGAGCCGTGGATTCGGTCATGGCCCGCTTTCTCGCCGCCGACTCCGAGGAGTTCAGGACCCGCTACCTGACCCTGCTCTCGTACTTCACCGACCCGCACCTGATCCCGCTGCTCTCACGGGTCTACGCGGCGCCGGACAGCTTCGGCGTGCCGAAGCGATACGGCATCCGCGCCTCCGACGGCCTGCTCTGGATCGGCACCCGGGAGAGCATGCAGGCGCTGCTCGACGCGCGGGCCCGCGCGCGGGCCCGCGGCGTCTACGACGATCCCGAGCTCCGGCACGCGGAGCTCGACTTCCTCGGCAACGACAGCTCGGCGGTGATCTCGCGGACCGGGAAGTGGCTTACACAATGGGTGGCGGAGCTGGGCGGTGGCGACCGACGATCCTGACGGTCTGCGCGAGGCGCTCGCGCGAGGCGGGCTGGCACTGGAGCAGGAGCTCGGCAGAGGCGGGATGTCCGTGGTCTATCGCGCCCGGGACCTGCGCCACGACCGTCTCGTGGCGGTGAAGGTGCTGCGGCCCGATGTGCCCGGCGGCGCCGAACGGTTCGTGCGTGAGATCCGGCTGGCCTCGCCCCTGGTTCACTCCCACATCATCCCGCTGTATGACTCCGGTGCCGTCAACGGCACCCCGTATTTCGTGATGCCGTTCATCGACGGCGAGTCGCTCCGGTCTCGGCTCCAGCGGGAGAACCGTGTCCCCGTCGCGGATGCGGTACGGATCGCGGGTGAGGTCGCGGAGGCGCTCGAGTACGCTCACGGCCGCGGCATCCTGCACCGCGACATCAAGCCGGAGAACATCCTGCTGCAGGCGGGCCATGCCCTGGTCGCCGACTTCGGCGTGGCACGGGCGCTGACCGAGGCCGCGGCGCATCGCGAGAACGGTGGCGAGGCGCTGACCGGGGCGGGGCTCGTGGTGGGGACCGCCGAGTACATGAGCCCGGAGCAGGCGAGCGGGGAACGCGACGTGGATGGCCGCTCCGATCTGTACAGCCTGGGCTGCGTGCTCTACGAGATGCTCTGCGGCAAGCCGCCGTTCATCGGGAAGAACGCGCGGGAGGTGATGGCGCGCCGGTTCAGCGGCCCGCCCCCGTCGGCGGCCGAGCTGCGGCCGGAAATTCCGCCGGAGCTTGCCGCGCTGGTCGAGCAGTCGCTCGCCGCGGATCCGGCGGAGCGCGTCCCGACGGCCGGGGCGTTCCTGGCGGCGCTTCATGGGCCGGCCGGCAGTGCGGCACCGGCCAAGCCACGGCTGCGGCTCCGGGCCGAGTGGCTCGTGCCGGCGCTCGGCGTGGCAGCGCTCGCGGCCCTGGGGCTGCACGACCGCGGGCCACGAACCCTGGACGTGCGGCGCGTGGTGGTGGCGCGGCTGAGCAACGAGACGGGCGACAGCGCCCTCTCGTATGTCGGCGGCCTGGCCGCCGACCGTCTCACGGCATCGCTCGCCGGCATGGCCGGGCTGCACGTGGCGACTTCCGCCCGGGTGATCCCGTCCCGGCTCACGACGGGACTGCAGGTGGATTCCCTCGACGATCCGGGCCGCCTTCGAACGCTCGCCGAGGAGACCGCGGCGGGGACGATCGTCTCGGGCTCCTATTTCCGTGACGGCAGTCGGATTCTGATCCAGGCGGAGATTACGAATGCGAACGACGGCAATCTGGTCGCGGCGGTCGGGCCGGTCGGTGCGCCCGCGGCGCACGTCGATGCGGCGGTAGATTCCCTCTGCCGGCGCGTCGATGGGGCTCTCCGGACTCGGATCGCCGCACGGCCCTGAGGCCGACATGACCGGACCCGACACGGCTATCCCCCGTTCCACCGCATCCCGCCCCGCGGGTCCAGACCAGGGGCGCGCGCAGCGCAACCGCAGGCGGATCGCGGGCACCCTGGACCGGCTCTGGCCGTTCGTGGCGGTGGCCGTGCTCATCGGCGCGGCGGCGATTCTCCACCACGAACTCGCGAGCTACAGCTTCCGCGAGCTGATGGCGGCGGCCCGGGCCGTCCCGCTCGAGCGGCTCGGGTGGGCCCTCGGCTGCACGGTGCTCGCCTATGCCGTGCTCCCCGGCTACGACGCGATGGCGCTGCGCTACATCGGCTTCCGCCTGCCGCTCTACCGCACGGCCTTTGGCTCCTTCATCGCCTACGCCTTCAGCCAGATGCTCGGGTTCCCGCTGGTCACGGGGGGATCGGTGCGCTACCGGCTCTGGTCCGCCTGGGGGCTCTCGACGGCCCAGATCGCCCGGGCCGTGAGCTTCGTCGCCTTCTCGTTCGCCCTGGGCATGCTGACGGTGAGCGGCGTCGCGTTCGCGGCGGAGCCGGCCGGCACCGGCGTCATCCTCGGGCTCCCGTCAGGCTCCCTTCGCCTGCTCGGCCTGGTGAATCTGGGACTCGTCGCCAGCTACGTCTGGTGGAGCGTCCGGCGGCGGCGGTCGATCAGGCTGGGCTCGTGGAGGATTCCGGCACCGTCCACGCGCCTGGTCGGCGCGCAGCTCCTGGTCTCCACACTCGACTGGACCCTGGCCGGCGCCGCACTGTTCGTGCTGCTGCCGCCGGGTCACGGGCTCACGCTGGTCACGTTTCTCGGGATCTTCCTGCTCGCCCAGTTCGCCGGCCTGGTGAGTCATGTCCCGGGAGGACTCGGCGTGGTGGAGACGATCCTGATCCTCCTGCTCAAACCCTACCTGCAGGCCTCGGCGCTGCTCGGCGCACTCATCGTCTACCGGGGCGTGTATTACCTGCTCCCGTTCTGCGTGGGCGTCCTGCTGCTGGCCCAGTACGAGCTGCGGCCGTACGCTCCGCGGGCGCTCGGCGCCGTCCGGAGTGCCGGCGCCTGGGTCCCGCGGCTGGTGCCGCAGGTCCTCTCGGGCGCCGTCTTCCTCACGGGCGTGATCCTGCTGGGCTCGGGCGCGACGCCCGCGATTCCGGGCCGGCTCGCCTGGCTGGGGCGACTGCTGCCGCTCGGCGTCATCGAGGTGAGCCACCTGCTCGGCAGCATGGCGGGGGTGGGGCTGCTGGTGCTCGCGTGGGCGCTCTGGCACCGGCTCGACGCCGCCTACAGCCTCACCGTCGTGCTCCTCGCCGTGGGGATCGGCGCCTCGCTGCTCAAGGGCGGCGACTGGGAGGAGGCGACGGTCCTCGCGATCGTGCTCGGCGCCGTGCTCCCGGCGCGGCGCTACTTCTACCGGAAGTCGGCGCTCGCCGCCGAGCCGCTCGAGACCGGCTGGCTGCTCGCCATCCTCGCGGTCGTCGGGGGGTTCATCTGGCTGGGGTTCTTCGCGCACAAGCACGCGGAGTACCGGAACGAGCTCTGGTGGCGCTTCGCGCTCCACGCCGATGCGCCGCGGTTCCTCCGGGCGGCGGTCGGCGTGGTCGGCGTGCTCGTGGCCGCGGGACTCTTCCGGCTCTTCCGGCGGGCGCCCGCGAATCCCGCGCTGCCCGGGAAGGCGGAGCTGGACCGGGCCGCGTCCCTCATCGCCGACCTGCCGGACGTGTCGGCCAGCCTGGCCCTGGTGGGCGACAAGGCCCTGCTCTTCAGCGAGAGCGGGCGGGGCCTGCTCATGTACGGGGTGGAGGGCCGGAGCTGGGTCGCGCTCGGCGATCCGCTCGGGCCGCAGGCCGACCAGGTCGAGCTGGTCTGGCGTTTCCGGGAGCTGGCCGACCGGCAGGGCGGGTGGACGGTCTTCTACGAGGTCGGCGTGGGCTGCCTGCCGCTCTACATCGATCTGGGGCTGACCCTGATCAAGCTGGGCGAGGAGGCGCGGGTGCCGCTCGCCGACTTCTCGCTTGACGGGCCCAACCGGCGCGCGCTACGCCGAAGCCAGCGCCAGATGGAGCGCGAGCGGATCACGTTCGACGTGGTCCCGACGGAGCAGGTCGGGCCGCTGCTTCCAACCCTCCGGGCCATCTCCGACGCCTGGCTCGCCGAAAAGCGCACGCGGGAGAAGGGGTTCTCGCTCGGCTTCTTCGACGAGGCGTACATCGCGCGATTTCCGGTCGCGGTGGCGCGCCGGGCCGGGGAGATCGTGGCCTTCGCCAACGTCTGGGCATCGCGCCCCAAGGTGAAGCTCTCGATGGACCTGATGCGCTATCGCCCGGACGCGCCGCCGGGCGTGATGCAGTACCTCTGCACCGAGCTGATGCTTTGGGGAAAGGTGGAAGGCTATCAGTACTTCGGGCTGGGCATGGCTCCGTTCTCGGGGATGGAGCGCCGCGCGCTCGCGCCGCTCTGGTCGCGGCTCGGGGCGTTCATGTATCGCTACGGCGAGCATTTCTACAACTTTCAGGGCCTGCGTGAGTTCAAGGAGAAATTCGATCCCGTGTGGGAGCCGCGATACCTGGCATCTCCGGGAGGCCTCGCGCTGCCGCGCATCCTGGCCAACGTCGCCGCGCTGATCGGCGGGGGCGTGCGCGGCGTGGTCGCCAAGTGATGCCGCTGCTCCTGCCGGGGCTCCTCGCGATCACGCTGGGCTCCTGCGGCGGCGGCGCCGCGCTCCCACCGCCGAATCCTCCCGCCCTGCCCACCACCCGCCTCCCGGGCGCGGGCGTCCAGATCGACACCATGGCGTTCGGCCGGTTCGGTCCCGTGGTGCTGTACCGGGCCCGCGCGCGACCGTCGCGGGTTGTCCTGTTCGTCTCCGGCGACGGCGGCTGGAACCATGGCGTCGTCGCGATGGCGCGCTCGCTCGCGTCGCTCGACGCCCTGGTGGTCGGAGTGGACATCCGCCGCTACCTCGCCGGGCTGACGCGGGCCGGGGGCCCCTGCGCCTATCCCGCGGCCGATTTCGAGGCGCTGAGTCAGGGAGTGCAGCGCCGGCTCGGCTTTCCCGCCTACCTCCCGCCCGTGCTCGTGGGCTACTCGTCCGGCGCCGCGCTGGTCTACGCCGTGCTGGTGCAGGCGCCTCCCGGGACGTTTCGCGCCGGAGTGAGCCTCGGTTTCTGTCCGGGCCTGGGATTGAGCCGGGCGCTCTGCCGGGGCGGCGGCGGGCTGTCGTGGCGGACGGGCACCGGCGCGCACGAGATCAGCTTCGCCCCGGCCGACACGGTACAGACACCGTGGGTGGTGCTCCAGGGGGAGCAGGATTCGACCTGCGGCGTGGTGGCGGCGGAGAAGTTCGTCCGGCAGGTACGTGGCGCGCAGATCGTTCGCCTGCCGAAGGTGGGCCACGGGTTCGGCGTCGAGGCGCACTGGATGCCGCAGTTCCGCGAGGTCTTCGAGCGGCTCGAGCACACGAACATGGTGCCCGCGCCGGCGGCACCCGCGGTGCGCGACCTGCCGCTGGTCGAGCTGCCCGTGCACGGCCGTTCCGGCGAGCTGGCGGTGATCGTGTCGGGTGACGGCGGCTGGGCGAGCATCGACCGGAAGATCGGCGAGGCCTTCGTCGCGCGGGGCATACCCGTGGTGGGACTCAACTCGCTGCAGTACTTCTGGCATGCCAGAACCCCGGACGAGACCGGGCGGGACCTGGCCCGGGTGCTCCGGCATTACCTGGCGGCCTGGGAAGGAGCGGACGTGCTTCTGGTGGGCTACTCGCTCGGCGCGGACGTGCTGCCGTTCATGGCGAGCCGGCTGCCACCCGATCTCCGCGCGCACGTCGATCTGGTCGCGCTGCTCGGCGCCAGCCGGACGGCGTCGTTCGAGTTTCACGTAGCCGAATGGCTCGGCGGTGCCAAGGGCGACCGGCCCACGGCGCCGGAGATCGCGCGACTCCGCGGGCTCCGGGTGCTTTGCATGTACGGGAGCGACGAGAAGGACTCGGTGTGCCCCTTGCTGCCGCCGGGATCGGCCACGGTGGTGCGGGTCGAGGGCGGCCATCACTTCGGGGGCGCCTACTCCAGCCTGGCGGACACCATTCTGCGCGCCGCCCGGGACGCTGAGGCGATGCAGACTCAACAGCAGCGGGTCGGGCCGTCTCCGTAGCGCGCGCGGACGTAGGCCTGGAAGAACTCTTCCGGTGACGGAACCGTGCGGTCCGGGTGGCAGCGCGCGAGATGCTCCACGTGCGCCGCGTAGTCCGGCATCCCCGAGACCCGTCGCACCACGCGCAGCATCTGCTCGAGCCCCGCGCGGGCGCTCCGATACCGGCTACCCCACATACGCCGTCTCCACGAAGGGCGATTCCTTGGGCACGGCAGGGCGGCGCCGCGTCAGCACCAACGCCCATACCCGGGCCGACGCGAGCACCACCAGCACGGTGACCGCCATGAAGCCGAGCGCGAGGGCCGCGTCGAGCCGGTCATTGAACACGAGCCGCGCGCCGCGCGCCGCGTCGAGCGACCCGGCCGCCACCTGCCCCGCGGTGAGCGCGGCA
This sequence comes from Gemmatimonadales bacterium, assembly GCA_036262935.1. Lineage (GTDB taxonomy): Bacteria > Gemmatimonadota > Gemmatimonadetes > Gemmatimonadales > GWC2-71-9 > CAVVWJ01. The sequence goes on from DATAHW010000091.1 coordinate 13,444, forward strand.
TGCGCCAGGAAACCGAGCCGCGGGTCGGCGGCGAACACCTTCTGCCACCCAGCGGTGAGCGTCACCACGAGCACCCAGGCGAGCGGCGCGAGCGTCACCCAGGTGTAGCGCGCCTTGCCCGCCTTGATGAGAATCGTGGTCCCGACGCAGAGCGCGATCGCGGCCAGGAGCTGGTTGCTGATGCCGAACAGCGGCCAGAGCGAATTGATCCCGCCCAGCGGATCGCCGACCCCCTGCACCAGAAACCAGCCCCAGGCGCCCACGACCAGCGCGGAGGTCAGAATGCTGCTCGGGTACCAGGACGTCCGGCCGAGCGGCGCCCAGACGTGGCCCGCCAGCTCCTGCACCATGAAGCGTCCGACGCGCGTGCCGGTGTCCAGCGTGGTCAGGATGAACAGCGCCTCGAACATGATGGCGAAGTGGTACCAGAGCGCCATGAGTCCGCGGCCGAACGCGCCGCTCAGGATGTGGGCCATGCCGACCGCGAGCGAGGGCGCGCCGCCGGTGCGCCCGAGCAGGGTCTTCTCGCCGACCTCCGCGGCCAGCGCCGTGATCTGTCCGGGCGTCACGGTGAAGCCCCAGCCGCGGATGACGGCCGCCGCCGCTTCCGGCGTGCCCCCGAGGCTCGCGAGCGGCGCGTTGATGGCGAAATAGATCCCCGGATCGAGCAGCGCGGCGGCGCACAGCGCCATGACCGCGACGAACGATTCCATCAGCATGCCGCCGTAGCCGATGAGGCGCGCGTCGCTCTCGCGCACGAGCATCTTGGGCGTCGTGCCCGAGGCCACCAGCGCGTGGAAGCCGCTGATGGCGCCGCAGGCGATGGTGATGAACGCGAACGGGAAGAGCTTGCCGGCGAAGACCGGCCCGGTGCCGTCGATGAACGGGGTGAGCGCGGGCAGCCGGAGCGGGGGCAGCACCAGCAGGATGCCGAGGGCGAGGAGCAGGATCGTGCCGATCTTCATGAAGGTCGAGAGGTAATCGCGGGGGCAGAGCAGCATCCACACCGGGAGTACGCTCGCGACGAAGCCGTAGGCGATTACGGCGTACGCCAGCGTCAGCGCCGACCAGGTGAAGAGCGGCGCCAGCACGGGCGATGCCGCCACGTACCGGCCTCCCACCAGCGCGAGCAGCAGCAGCACCACCCCTACCGCGGTGGCTTCGAGCGTGCGGCCCGGCCGCCACGCCTTCATCCAGAAGCCCATCAGCACCGCGATCGGCACGGTGCAGAGGATGGTGAACACCCCCCACGGGCTGTCCGCGAGCGCGTTCACGACGACCAGCGCCAGCACGGCCAGGAGGATCACCATGATCGCGAGCACGGCGACCATCGTGAGGATGCCGGTCACCGGCCCGGTCTCCTCCTTGGCCATCTGCCCCAGCGACTTCCCGTCCCGCCGCATGGAGGCGAACAGGATGACGAAGTCCTGGACCGCGCCCGCCAGGACGACGCCGACCACGATCCAGATGGTGCCCGGCAGGTAGCCGAACTGCGCCGCGAGCACCGGGCCCACCAGCGGGCCCGGGCCGGCGATCGCCGCGAAATGATGGCCGAAGAGCACCCAGCGCGAGGTGGGGACGAAGTCACGGCCGTTAGCCAGTCGCTCGGCCGGCGTGGCGCGGCGGTCGTTGACGCCGAGCACCCGGTCGGCGAGGAACCGGCTGTAGAAGCGGAAGCCGATGAGGTAGGTGCCGACGGCTGCCAGGACGAGCCACGCGGCGCTGATCGTCTCGCCGCGGTGGAGCGCCAGCACGCCCCATCCGGCGGCGCCCGCCAGGGCGACCAGGAGCCAGAGCAGTTGTCGGAGCATGGCGTCCAATTAACAGCGCGCGCACCCAAAGGTGAAGGGTGCGGGACCCCTTCCCCCGCCCGCGGGCGCGCCGTACCTTCGAACCCCATGCCATTGCCATCCTTCGGCTTCGGCCACCGGCCGTCGTGGGAGTCCCGCGCTCCGGAGGCGAGCGGGGCCGCCCTCGAAGAGCCGCAACCCCAGCCGGCCCGCACCGGGTGGCGGGGCAAGGTCGCGCTGGTGACGGGCGGCGCCACGGGGCTCGGCCGGCACATCGCGCTCGAGTTCGCCAAGCTCGGCTGCCACGTGGCCTTCTGCTTCGTGAACCTGCCCGGGCGGGACGTGAGCGAGCAGGCGGTGCTCACGGAAGCCGCGCTCAGGGCGATGGGCGTCGGAGTCCTCGCCCTCCGTTGCGACGTGCGCGACCGGGCCGCGGTGGACCAGTTCGTCACCGAGGTCCGGCAGCGGCTTGGCGGCCTCCACTTCCTGGTCAACAACGCCGGGATCGCCAACGACGGCGCGCTCTGGCGCCTGAGCGAGACGGCGTGGAGCGAGGTGCTCGACACCAACGTCACCGGCGCGTTCAACTGTATCCGCGCGGTGGCGCCCACCTTCCGCGGGCAGCACTACGGCAAGATCGTCAACGTCAGCGCCCACCAGGCCCAGCGCCCGGGGTTCGGCGTCGCCAACTACGCGGCGAGCAAGGCAGCGCTCCTGGGACTCACCCGCGCCGCCGCGGTCGAGCTCGGTCCCGCCAACGTGAACGTCAACGCCGTCGCTCCGGGCTTCATCCGCACGGAGCGGATGGGCATGCTCCCGGCCGAAGTGGTCGAGCGGGCACAGAAGAGCTCCGTGCTCGGCCGCGTGGCGGAGCCGGACGATGTGGCGCGGGTGATCTCGTTCCTGTGTTCGGAGTCCGCGCGGCACATCACGGGGCAGACCATCGTGGTGGATGGAGGGATGTCGCTCGAGTGAACGGCGGGATGCGGTAAGCGGTGAGCGGTAAGCGGTAAGAGGGATTGCCTCCCGCTCACCGCTCACCGCTCACCGCTTGCCTCGCCTCTTACCGCTTACCGCTTCCTTCCATTACCTTCCCGCCGTGTCCCGCCCCTTGCTCCCGACGTGCGCGCTCGTGCTCCTGCTGGCCGCTCCCCTCGCGGCACAGGGGCAGGCGCCGCCTCCGCCGCCGGTGCCGACCCAGGGACTGGCGGGCCAGCAGGTGCCGCTGATCCCGCTCACCCTTCTGGCGATCGATCCCGCCGCGGAGAACGACAGCCTCTTCGCGCCATACCGCGACCGCCGCCCCGCGCTCCTGCGCGCCGACTCCCTGATCGGCGAGGCGTTCGAGGCGCGCGGGCCCGAGGTCAAGTGGGTGCTGCCGCCGGCGCTCAGGAAAATCGCGCGGCGCGCGCCCGGAATCGTGGACGATCCCGACCAGATGGGCCAGGCGCTGCTCCGCTCCCCCAAGCTGAAGGACGTGCCCGATCCGCTACGCGCCTCCCTGCGCAAGCTCACGGCGGTGGCCGGCGGCCGGGTAGTGATGGTGCCGGCGGCGCTCGGATTCACCCGGGGGCCCGACGGACGCGCGCATGCCGAGCTCTCGCTCGTGGCGGCGGACACCCGGTCGGGGAAAGTGCTGTGGCGGAGCCTCGCCATCGGCAGCGGGACCACGCCCGACGCCGCGCTCACCGCTGCCCTGGACGCCGTGCTGCCGTTCGAGCCATGACGTACGACGTGACGCTGATCCCGGGCGACGGGATCGGGCCCGAGATCACAGCGCAGACGGTGCGGGTCCTGGAGGCCACGGGGCTGCGCTTCACCTGGGACGAGGAACTGGCCGGCATGGCCGCCGTGGAGGCAACCGGCACGCCGCTGCCCGATGCCACCGTGGAGAGTATCCGCAAGAACGCGCTCGCTCTCAAGGGCCCGCTCACGACGCCGGTGGGCACCGGATTCCGCTCGGTCAACGTCGGGCTCCGGAAGGAGTTCGAGCTCTTCGCCAATGTTCGTCCCGCGCGGACGATCGTCCCCGGCGGGCGGTTCGAGAACGTGGACATCGTGCTCGTGCGCGAGAACCTCGAGGGGCTCTATATCGGCGTCGAGCACTTCGTCCAGATCGGCGACGATCCACGTGCGGTGGGCGAATCGATGGCCATCGTCACCCGGGCCGGCTGCGAGCGGATCGTCCGGTTCGCGTTCGACTACGCGCTCAAGCACGGGCGGAGGCAGGTCACGATCGTCCACAAGGCCAACATCCTCAAGATGGTGAGCGGGCTCTTTCTCGAGGTGGGCCGCGAGGTCGCCCGGGAGTACGAGGGGCGGGTGGCGGCGAACGACATGATCGTGGACAACACGGCCATGCAACTGGTCATGCGGCCCGAGCAGTTCGACGTCATGGTGACCACGAACATGTTCGGCGACATCCTGAGCGACGAGGTCTCCGGGCTGGTGGGCGGGCTCGGGCTCGCGCCCGGTGCCAACATCGGGACCAGAGCCGCGATCTTCGAGGCCGTGCACGGGAGCGCCCCCGACATCGCCGGGCAGGGCATCGCCAATCCATCCGCCCAGATGCTGGCCGCCGCCATGATGCTGGACCACGTGGGCGAGCTCGACCGCGCCCAGCGGATCCGCGACGCCATCGCCGACACCATCGTGCGCGACCACATCCGCACTCGCGATCTCGGCGGCACCGCCTCGACGGAGGAGTTCGGGCGTGCGGTTGTCCGGCGGGTTGCCTGAGGTCCCGTGCGCGGAGTGTGGCACGCGGGTGCGAGGTCTCCCCTGGGGGGAGCTCTGCCCGGACTGCCTGGCCCGCCGGAAGCGGCGTGCATCCCGCCTGGCCGGCCGCATCTCCCTCGCGGTGACGGCGCTGATGGCCGCGTACGTCGCCTTCCGGTTCCCGGGCGATGCGTCTTCGCGACTTTACGGCGCCGTGCTGGTGCTCGCCACCTACATCATCGTGCGGCGGATCGCGAGCCGCCTCGCCATGGAGCTGCTTCCCCGATGACCACGACCCGGGTGGCCGCACCGCTCATGCTGCTCGCGCTGGCCTCCGCCCAGCCGCTCGGCGCGCAGACGTCACTCACCATCTACAACGACGGCCGCGTCCTGGTGCGCCGGAGCGTGGCGGCCGCCGTGCCGCGGGGCGCCAGCACCCAGCGCGTGGTGCTCGGCCCGCTCGACCCCGCCTCGGTCTTCTCGCTCGACTCCAACGTCGCCATCACGGGCCTCGCGTACGACGGCGCGGTGGACGAGGCCAGCGTGCTGCGCCGGTCGGTCGGCCGGCGGGTGGTGTTTCGCGTGCCGGAGTCGCACGATACGCTGAGCGCGCTCGTGCTGGGCGTGGACCCGCTCCGGCTGCAGCTTCCCGACGGGCGCGTCACCTTCAGCCCGCCGGGCCTCGCGCTGTATCCGGGCGATGTCGTCGTCGCGGAACCGGCGGTGTCGCTCCGGCTCGAGAGCGCGCGCGCGCTGGACCGGCTCCGGCTGGGCTACTTCACCCGCGGGGCGTCGTGGTTCGCGAGCTATCAGGTGCTGCTCGGCGGGACCGAGGCCCGGGTGACCGGGAGCGCGGTGCTCGAATCACAGACGCTCCGGCTCGAGGACGCGGAGGTGCAGCTCCTCGCGGGGGCGGTCGGCAGCGCCCAGCAGGCGGCTCCCCCGATGCCGATGCAGGCTCGCGCGGCCATGGCTGACGAGGCGAGGGTGGAGAAGAGCTTCGCCTCCGAACAGCGCGTGGGCGAGTTCCACGTCTATTCGCTGCCGGGGCGGAGCTCGCTCCTTCCGGGGCTTACGACCACGGTGGCGCTGTTCGAGCCTGCCCAGGTGAAATACCAGCGGCATTACGTGGTGCACGGGCTGCTGCCGTTCTGGGGCATCCTGCCGCAGCAGGGCGACGACTCGGAAGCGCCGGTCGAGGTGAGCTACACGCTCGAACGGCCGCGGAAGCGGGAGTTCGGCGACCGGCCGCTCCCCGGCGGGATCGTCCGCCTGTTCCAGGCGGACAGCGCGGGCCGGGCGCAACTGGTGGGCGAGGCGGCGATGGACCACACGCCGGCGGGCAAGGACGTGCGGCTCACGGCCGGGACCGCGTTCGACCTCACCGCCCGGCGGGTGCAGACCAGCTACGCGACCCGCCGGGACAGCACCAAGGCAGGCTGGCGCACCCTCGCCACCGCGGACTACCGGGTCACCGTCCGGAACGCCACCGACAGCGCCGCCACCGTGGACGTGCAGGAGGAGCGGGGCGGCGAGTGGAGCGTGCTCCAGAGCAGCGTGCCCGCGGAGAAGGTCTCTTCCACCATCACCCGCTTCCGGGTGAAGGTGCCGGCGCGCGGCCAGACGGTGCTGAGCTATCGCGTGCGCGTGGTGTGGTGAGGTAGCTTGCAGCGCATGAGCCCCACGCCGGTCACGATCGTCCACATTTCCGACCTGCACTTCGGCGGCTACGCCGACCTCGCTCAGATCGAGGCGCTCGACAGCTTCCTCCCCACGCTCGGCGCCGGCGCCACCGTCGTCTCCGGCGACCTGAGCCAGCGCGCCCGGCACGGCGAGTTCCAGGCGGCCCACGCCTTCCTGCAGCGGCTGCGCGGCTACATGCCCGTGCTGGTGATTCCGGGCAATCACGACATCGAATGGTGGAAGAGCCCGCTTGGCGCCTTCGGCTCGGCGGTCAAGTACGCCAAGTACGCCCGCTACTTCGGCGACCTCGCCCCGGCGCTCGAGATTCCCGGGGCCATCATCGCCGGCGCGCTCAGCAGCTATGGGGTCGCCTTCGGCTCCCTCACCTGGAACCTGCGCGACGTGGCCGTCAAGGGACACCTTCCCGCCTCGGAGACGGCGCGGGTGGGAAAAATTTTCGGTCACGCACCGCCCGACGCGGTCCGCATCCTGGCCGTTCACCACAACGTGCTGCGCGGCGCGCTCTCGCACCGGCAGGGGCTGGCCAACTGGCGTTCGGCCTGGCGCCGGCTGCGTGCGACCGGAGCCGACGTGGTCCTCTGCGGCCACGACCACCACGAGGGCGCGGGACAGATCGAGGGGGCGCTCGCGGTGAGCACGTCCGGCACGCACAGTTTTCGGACCCGTGGCGGCCGGCCGTCGGTATTCAATCTGGTGACGATCGACGAGCGGGCGGTTCGGATTCAGCATTTCCGGTGGGAGAGCGCCGGCCGCCGCTTCCTGCAATCCGACGCGACGGCGTTCGCCCGCCCGCCGGGGCCGCGGGTGACGGTCTCGGTGGCGGGAGGGGAAGGGGAGTCGTGAGGTGAACGAGCTGCTGGCGCACCGGTTGAAAGTGCTGGGCCTGCGCGACGTCGACCGGATCCTCACCCACACCAACCGCACCGTGATGGTCAGCCTGACGGCGAGGCGCGTGCTCCGGCTGCACCAGGGCTATGCCAGCGCGCCCGACCGCGTGCTCCGCGCGATCGTCCGCTTCCTCAACCCGCGGCTCCCACGGGCGGTCCGCCGCGGGGCCGAACGCGAGTTTCTCGGGTTTCCCGTAGAGACGTACGCGCCGCCGCCCGCCCGCCCGCCGCGCCGGGAGCGTCCGCGACCCGGCGACATCGTGCTGCTGCAGCGGCTCACCGAGCTGCACCAGCGGCTCAACCAGCAGCATTTCGGCGGCGGGCTCGGCACCCTGCCGATCCGACTCTCGGGGCGGATGCGCACGCGGCTGGGCGAGCTGACCGTGGATCTCCGGACCGGGCAGCCGACCGAGATCGCCATCAGCCGGCGCCACATCCTGCGGCACCCGTGGGTCGAGGTCGAGCACACCCTGCTGCACGAGATGGTGCATCAGTGGCAGGCGGAAACCGGCCTGGCCGTGGACCACGGCCGCGGCTTCCGCCGGAAGGCGAGGGAAGTCGGGGTCGAGCCGCAGGCACGCCGCCAGCTGGCGCGGAAGGCCGACGGGACGCCCGCGGCCGACGTGTCCCGCGCCACACCGCCGGCTTCACCCCCAGGGTATTTTCCGGGCTCACGCGAGGAGGCCTGATGCGGTGGACGCCGGGCGGACGGAGCAAGGATCTCGAGGATCGCCGGGGGAGCAGCGGCGGCTTTGGCGGCGGTGGCTTTGGCGGCGGCGGCATGCGGATCGGGTTGGGGGGCGCGGCCGTCCTCCTCGTCCTGAGCCTGGTCTTCAAGCAGAACTTCTTCGCCATGCTGGGCGCCGACGGTGGCGCCGGCGGCGCGGTAAGTGAGCCCGCCGTTGCATCCGACTCGGTCGTCGGCACGCCGGAAGAGGAAAAGCAGGTCCAGTTCGTTTCCTTCGTGCTGGACGACGCTCAATCCACCTGGGAGCGGCTGTTCCAGGCGCGGGGGCAGACCTACCAGCACGCCAAGCTCGTGCTCTTCCGCGATGCCATCCAGTCGGCGTGCGGCTTTGCCCAGGCCGCCACCGGGCCGTTCTATTGTCCCGGGGATCAGAAGGTCTACATCGACCTGGGATTCTACGACGAGCTGCAGCAGAAGTTCGGCGCGCCGGGCGATTTCGCCGAGGCTTACGTCCTGGCCCACGAGCTCGGCCACCACGTGCAGCGGCTGATGGGCACCGAAGCCCGCGTGCGCGAAGCCCAGGAGCGGCGGCCCGATCTGGCCAACGACTACTCCGTCCGCCTCGAGCTCCAGGCCGACTGCTACGCCGGCGTCTGGGGACACGAGACGGCTCAGCGGCAGATTCTCGAGGCCGGCGATGTCGAGGAGGGGCTGGCGGCCGCGGCCGCGGTCGGCGATGACCGGATCCAGCGGATGTCGGGCGAGGGCGTCCACCCTGAAGCCTTCACCCATGGGACGTCCGAGCAACGCGCCGGCTGGTTCAAGCGCGGCCTCGAGTCCGGACGGCCGGAGGACTGCGACACCTTCAAGAGCTGAGCGATTCGCTTCGCAACCGCCTGCCACCGCACTATCTTACCTGTCCGTTCCAGACTTTCGCAAAGGGCACCGCATGGCCACCGCTGCCGCCACCTCCCAGTACGCCGGCGTCGATTTCCTCGGCTTCGACACGCTTCTCGCCGAGGAGGAGCGCGCGGTCCGGGACACCGTGCGCACCTGGGTGGACGAGAATCTGATCCCGATCATCGGTCCGGCCTACCTCGAGGGTCGGTTCCCGAAGCAGCTCATTCCGGGGATGGCCGAGCTGGGACTCTTCGGCGCCAACCTGCCGGAGGAGTACGGCTGCGCCGGGCTCAATAATGTCGCCTACGGGCTGATCATGCAGGAGCTCGAGCGGGGCGACTCGGGCATCCGCTCGTTCGCGTCGGTGCAGGGCGCCCTGGTGATGTATCCGATCTTCGCCTTCGGCTCCGAGGAGCAGAAGCGGCACTGGCTGCCGCTCCTGGCGTCGGGCGCGGAGATCGGCTGCTTCGGGCTCACCGAGCCCGACTTCGGCTCGAACCCCGGCGGCATGATCACGACGGCGCGGGAAACGAAGGACGGCTGGGTGCTCAACGGCACCAAGATGTGGATCACGAATGGCTCGCAGGCCACCGTCTCCATCATCTGGGCCAAGACGGGCGCGATCGACGACGCGAAATCCATCCGCGGCTTCATCGTGCCCACCGACACCAGAGGGTATGCCGCCCGGGACCAGAAGGGAAAGCTCTCGCTCCGGGCCAGCGACACGAGCGAGATCCATCTGGAGGACGTGCACCTTCCGAAGGACGCCCTGCTGCCCAGGTCGGGCGGGCTCAAGAGCCCGCTCATGTGCCTGACGCAGGCGCGCTACGGCATCGCCTGGGGGGCGATCGGCTCGGCGATGGCGTGCTACGATGAGGCGCTGCGCTATGCCCAGAGCCGGATCATGTTCGACAAGCCCATCGCGCAGACCCAGATCCAGCAGGTCCGGCTGGTGGACATTCTCACCGAGATCACCAAGGCGCAGTTCATGACCCTGCAGCTCGGCCGTCTCAAGGACGCGGGCACCATGACGCCCGACCAGGTGTCGCTCTGCAAGCGGAACAACGTGGACATGGCCTGCGATGCCGCCCGCGAGGCCCGCCGGCTGCTCGGGGCCAACGGCATCCTGGCCGAGTACCACTCGATGCGCCACATGGCCAACCTGGAGTCGGTCTATACCTACGAGGGGACGCACGACATGCACTCCCTCATCGTGGGCCAGGCGATCACGGGGCTCGCCGCGTTCGAGTGACCGGTCCCGATCCGGGATCGATGCAACGACAGCAGGCCCGGCGCTTCTCGATTCGGCGCCCCCCGTGTGACGGCCGGGGGGCGCCGTCGTATATGGAGTGATATGCCCATTCTCGCGCGTGCCAACCCGCTCCCAGCCGCTGCCGCACCGCCCGAGGCACTCTGCCGCGAGTGGTACGAGTCCCACGGAGCCGGCATCTACAGCTATCTCCGGTTCCAGCTACCCTCGGCCGCCGTGGCCGAAGACCTGACGGCGGATGTCTTCCTGCGCGCGGTGCGCGCTGCCGACAGGTTCAATCCGAACCGCGCGTCGGCTCGCACGTGGCTGTTCCGCATCGCGCGGAACGTGTTGCGCGACTACCTGCGGCACGAGCGCCGACACCCGCACGTCTCGCTCGGCGCACTCGACGATCTACACTCCGAGGCGCCTTCGCCGGAGGAGCGGCTGCTGTGGAAGGAGGAGGTGGCCCGGCTGCTCGCCGCGGTGGCCACCCTGCCGGCCGGCGACCAGGAGATCATCGGGCTTCGCTACGGCAGCGAGCTCGATACCGGGGACGTAGCGCAGATTCTCGGCTTGCGCGAGCCGGCGGTGCGGACGCGGCTCTGGCGCGCGCTCGGCCGCCTCCGGCGGGTGCTGGCGCCGTGAGCGAAGTGCCGGAGGATTTCCGCGACCTCGAGCGGAAGCTGCGGGCCATCCGATTCGAGCCGCCGGCGTCGTTCGGGGCCGAGCTCGCCGGCCGGGCCGCGAAAGGCGAGGCGCCGCCGCCCCCACGCCGGCCGGGGCGTCGGCGCGCGCTCCTGGCCACGGCCGCCCTCGTCGCCGGCGGTGCTGCCGTGGCGCTCGGACGTCCCATCATCAGCCGCTCGCTGCCGGTCACGATCGACCGCTGCTGCTACGATCTCGACGGTGGCGGCGCCGCCGACGATGGGGTTCGGATCGTGGCAAAGCGTGACGCGGAAGTGCGCCGACTCTGGGTGTACGAGGACAGGGATGGCTCACGCGACCTGTCGCCACCCGATGTGGTCCGACTCCGACGCGGCGCGGAGCCGTCGCTGGCGGACGGGGGCAGCGCGGGGCTCGTCGCCCTCAGGCGCTGCTGCCTCGATTTCGACGGCGGTGGGCCGGACGACGACGGTCTGCTCGTCATCGGGGTGCCGCCGGATCGGGTCCTCATGGCAGCCATCTACGAGCGGCGGGGCCGCGCGTCAGATGCCGCTCGCTCCCACTCCAGGCTGCGCTGAGCCGTCGCCTGCCACCCCCGACAGGAAGTGCCTGATGAATCGTTTCCATCTGTTCGCGCTGTTCGTGCTGACCGCCGGTCCCACCCTGCTGGCTGCCCAGGTGCCCGATACCACCCGTGCGGACAGCGGCGCCGTGAAACTGGAGACGATCGAGGTCGTCGGCTCCATCGCGCCGACCGCCGGCCCGAAGATCGGCTCGGGGATCCCGGCGCGGATCTCCACCGTCACAGGCGAGCAGATCGACGCCTGGGAGCCGAGGCTCCTCGCCGACGCCCTCGCGACAGAGCCGGGGATCTCCCTCTACGACGACCTGGGCAGCGCGTACAAGCTCAACCTCAGCACTCGCGGCTTCAACGTCGGCCCGGTCGTCGGGCTGCCGCCCGGCGTCTCGGTGTTCCTCGACGGCGTGCGCCAGAACGAGCCCGACGCGGCGGAGGTGAACTTCGACCTGCTGCCGATGGAGCACGTGCGCCGGGTCGAGCTGCTGAGCGGCGCGGGCTCGCTGCTGGGCTCCAATTCG
>DATAHW010000092.1:0-1818 GCA_036262935.1 Gemmatimonadales bacterium
AGAGGACACCCCCCATGCCCCGCACACGTTGGTTCGCCCCCGCACCGGTCGCCCGCCTGACGCTGGCCCTCATGCTGGGCACGGTCGGCTGCCGTGACGCCGAGTCGCCCACGGCGCCCGCATCCTCCCCACCCGAACTCGCGGTCGCCGCCCCCGCCGGGGCGCTCGACTTCGTCCAGGTGAGCACCGGAACCTTCCATACCTGTGGCGTCACCAGCGACGGCCGCGCCTACTGCTGGGGAGGCGATGACAAGGGCCAGCTCGGCGATGGCAAGATGCCGATCAATATCTCGATCACCCGGCCGGTCGCGGTGCTCGGCGGGCTGCGGTTCCGCCACGTGAGCGCGGGCTACGAGCACACCTGCGGGGTCACCACCGACGATCGGGTGTACTGCTGGGGCCTCAACTTCTTCGGCCAGCTTGGCCGCGGCACGCAGGGGAGCGACAACTTCTCGTTCGCGACGCCGGCCGAGGTCCTCGGCGGGCGGCGTTACCGGCAGGTGCGTGCAGGCTACTCCCATACCTGCGCCATCACGCTCAACGACGTGGCCTTCTGCTGGGGCGAGAACAACTACGGCCAGCTCGGCGACGGCACCACGACCTGGAGACCACAGCCGGTCCGGGTGCGCGGCGGGCTCCAGTGGGCCCAACTGAGCGGCGGCGGCGAGCACACCTGCGGCGTGACCCGGTCGGAGCAGCTCTACTGCTGGGGTGAGAACAACTACGGGCAGCTCGGCATCGGCAATACCACGGACAAATCGAGCCCGGTCCCGGTCTCCGGCGGGCGCCAGTTCCAGCAGGTGGATGCCGGCGGCTATCACACCTGCGCCGTCACGACGGCCAACGCGGCGTTCTGCTGGGGGTTCAACTTCGTCGGCGCGCTCGGCGACGGCACCACCATCGAGCGCCACACGCCCGGCGCGGTGTCCGGCCTGCGCAAGTTCGACCACGTGAACGCGGGCGACCTGCACACCTGTGGGGTGACTCTGGCGGGGAAGGGCTTCTGCTGGGGGCGGAACGAGTTCGGCCAGCTCGGTGACGGCTCGGCGATCAACCGTACGAAGCCGGTCCTGGTCGCCGGCGGGCTGGACCTGCAGATGGTGAGCTCGGGACTCTTCCATACCTGCGCCATCACGACGGACCACCGCGCCTGGTGCTGGGGCAGCGGCGGCCTGCTCGGTGACGGGACGACGACGCGGCGGTTCGAGCCGGTACCGGTGCTGGGGCCGAGCTGAACCGTCTCAGACCCACCCGAGGTGCCGAGCTTCGTCGACAGGCTCGGTGAAAGAGCAGGAGCCGAAGGAGAGGATGCTCCCGGCCCGCGCCGCGTCGATCGCGGCGCGGGTCAGCTCGTGCCCGCGCCACTCGATCACGTCAGACTCCACTCGCAGCGCCCGGGGGTCGCGCTCCTCGAGCAGCCGGAGAGTGTCGGCGTCGGCCAGCCCCTGCCGGAGAAAAGCCGCCGCGAGGAACAGGTTGAGGAAGCCGAACATCGTCCCGGCCGGGCTGCCCGGCGCATAGGTGAGGCGGTATTCCCCCCGGAGCGGATGGTGCAGGCCGGCCGTGGCCTTGAAGGGAACACCCGCGGCAGTGCAGGCACGAAGGAACCGGAGGAGGTCGGCGGGCGCGGGGAACGCGTCGGGGGTGACGCCGCCGGTGCGCGCCTTTGCCCGGCCTCCTCGCCTGGCCAGCGCGGCGACGAGCGGCGCGGGGTCCCGGTCGAGCGGTAGCTCGACGTAGGCGTGCGCCCACGCGGGGACCAGGTCGAGCAGCCGGTCGATCGCCGCGACGGAGTCCGCCCTCGCCTCGACGGAGTCG
>DATAHW010000093.1:0-26016 GCA_036262935.1 Gemmatimonadales bacterium
GTCGCCGCGTCCGACCGCGCCACGTGGAAGCGCGCCATCGTCGTCGCGCCGCCCTCCACGGACGGCTCGGCCTGGGCGCGCCGTTTCGGTGCCCAGGCCACCGCGCTCGCGTCCGGCTGGATGGCGGTCCGCGGCGCCCGCCGCCGAAGCGCGGTGGACCGCGGCTTCGTCATCTCGGACCACACGGACTGGCCGCACCTCCTCGAGGCCATCGCCCAGACGGGCGCCGAGCGGGTCTGGGCGACGCACGGCTACACCGGCGTGCTCGAGCGCTGGCTCCGCGAGCACGGCATGGATGCGCTCGCGATCGAGACCCGCTACGAGGGCGAGCGCGACGATGCGGCGGCGGAAGCCGAAGAGGCGCCGCCCCCATGAAGGCGTTCGCCCGGCTCTACGATGCGCTGGACGAGACCACGAGCACGAGCGAGAAGGTCGCCGCCCTCGCGGCCTACTTCCGGGCGGCGCCGCCGCGGGACGCCGCGTGGGCGGTGCACTTCCTGAGCGGCCGCCGGCCGAAGCGGCTGGTCGGCACGGGCCGGCTCCGCGCGTGGGCCGCGGAGGAGGCCGGCGTGCCCGAGTGGCTGTTCGAGGAGAGCTACGCCGCGGTCGGCGACCTCGCCGAAACGATCTCGCTCCTCCTTCCGGAGAATGCGGCATCCGGGGACCGGCCGCTGTCCTGGTGGGTGGAGCAGCGTCTGCTGCCCCTCCGCGGCCAGGACGAGGCGGCGCAGAAGCTGGAGATGCTCCAGGCCTGGCGCGAGCTCGGCCGACGCGAGCGCTATGTCTGGACCAAGCTCATCACCGGCAGCTTCCGGGTGGGCGCGTCGGCGCGGCTGGTGGTCCGCGCGCTGGCGGAGGTGAGCGGGGTGGACGAGGGGACGATCACCCACCGTCTGATGGGCGCATGGGAGCCGTCGCCGGAGTTCTTCGAGCAGCTGTTGGCGCCGGATACCCGCGACGCGGACATCGGCCGCCCGTATCCCTTCTACCTGGCCTATCAGCTCGAGCGCGAGCCGGCCTCGCTGGGTGAGCCCGGCGACTGGCAGGCCGAATGGAAATGGGATGGCATCCGCTCGCAGCTCGTCCGGCGCGCGGGACGCACCTTTCTCTGGTCCCGCGGCGAGGAGCTGCTGAGTGGCCGCTTCCCCGAGGTCGAGGAGGCCGCCGCGCTGCTGCCCGACGGAACGGTGCTCGACGGCGAGCTGCTCCCGTGGTCCGGCGCCTCGCCGCTCCCCTTCGCGGAGCTGCAGCGGCGGATCGGACGCAAGGCGGTGAGCCGGAAAATCCTGAGCGAAGTTCCGGTGGTACTCGTTGCCTACGACCTGCTGGAGGAGGGGGCCCGGGACCTGCGGGGCCGGCCGCTCGCCGAGCGCCGTGAGCGGCTCGCCCGGCTGCTCGCCGGCACCGCGTCCGGAGGGCGGCTCGTGCTTTCTCCCGCGGTCGAGGCCGCCGAGTGGACGGGCATTGCCGCCGCCCGAGCCCGGGCACGGGAGATGGGCGCCGAGGGACTGATGCTGAAGCGTCGCGCCAGCAGCTACGGAGTCGGCCGCCGCCGGGGCGACTGGTGGAAGTGGAAGGTGGACCCGCTCTCGGTTGACGCGGTCCTGATGTACGCCCAGCCCGGCAGCGGCCGGCGCGCGGGGCTCTACACCGACTACACCTTCGGCGTCTGGGACGGCGACCGGCTGGTGCCGTTCGCCAAGGCGTACTCCGGCATCAGCGACGAGGAAATCCGCCGGGTGGACGCCTTCGTCCGCCGCCACACGCTCGAGAAATTCGGGCCGGTGCGGACGGTCAGGCCGGAGCTCGTCTTCGAGCTGGCGTTCGAAGGCATTCAGCGCTCCACCCGGCACAAATCCGGCATCGCGGTGCGCTTTCCCCGAATCGCGCGCTGGCGTGTGGACAAGCGCGCGGAGGAGGCGGACACCCTCGAGCAGGTCCGGAGCCTGCTGGGTTCGGACCCGGCCGCCGGAGCCGTGCCCGGGCCAGGGACGTCTTAGTTTACGGGCATGGCGAACTATCTCTGCACCACCTGCGGCACCCAGTACCCCGACACCGCGCTGCCTCCCGACCAGTGCCTCATCTGCACCGAGGAACGGCAGTACGTGGGCTGGCAGGGCCAGCGCTGGACCACGGTCGACGAGTTGCGCCGCGACCACCACAACCGCCTCGCCCCCGAGGGTCCCGGGCTCGTCGGCATCGGCACCGAGCCGAAGTTCGCCATCGGGCAGCGCGCGCTCCACCTGCGGACGGCGTCGGGCGGCTTTCTCTGGGACTGCATCAGCCTGGTGGATGATGCCACCGTCGCCGCCCTGCAGGCGCTCGGCGGCGTCCGCGGCATCGCCATCTCGCATCCCCACTACTACGCCTCGATGGCCGAGTGGAGCCGGGCGCTCGGGGGTGTACCGGTGTACCTGCATGCCGATGACGCGCAGTGGGTCGTCCGCCACGACCGGGCGATCGTCTTCTGGAACGGCGAGACCCGGGAGGTCGCGCCGGGCGTGACCCTCGTCCGCTGCGGCGGGCATTTCGCGGGCGGGACCGTGCTCCACTGGGCGGACGGAGCGGACGGAGCCGGCGCGCTGCTCACCGGCGACATCATCATGGTGGGCGAGGACCGCCGGACGGCCGGCTTCATGTACAGCTTTCCCAATTACATCCCGCTCAACGCCCGGGCGGTGGAGCACATCGGCGCGATGGTCGAGCCGCTCGAGTTCGACCATGTCTACGGCGGCTGGTTCGGCCGCAACATCCTCGAGAACGGGAAGCAGGCGGTGCGCTACTCGGTACGCCGCTACATCCACGCGATCTCGGACCGTGGACAGCCCTGAGGACGCGCCGCCTCCCCGCGGCGGCGGCGCGCTGGCGGTCGACCTTCGCCGCGCCCGCGCCGCGCGCCGGAGGGCCGAGCGCGCTACGCGGGCCGCGGCACCCGCCGCCGGAGGGCCGGCGCCCTCGCGCCGGTACCGCGTGTCCTGCGGCAACCGCGAGCCGCTCGAGTGCGTGCGCGAGTGGTTTCGGCGGCACGGCTGGACGCCGTTCCCGTTCCAGCAGGAAGTCTGGCGCGCGTACCTGGCCGGCGAGAGCGGGCTCATCCACGCCGCCACCGGCACCGGCAAGACCTATGCGGCGTGGATGGGACCGGTACTCGAATGGCTGCGGGACTACCCGTCCAGGCCGCGCCGGAAGCTCGAGGCGCCGCCACTCCGCGTCCTCTGGGTCACGCCGCTGCGCGCCCTGGCCGGTGACACCGAGGCCGCGCTCCGCGCGCCGGTCGAAGATCTCGGGCTGCCCTGGACGGTGGAATCACGCACTGGCGACACGCCCGCCCGGGTGCGGGCCCGGCAGCGCGAGCGCCTCCCGACCGCGCTCGTCACCACGCCGGAGAGCCTGTCCCTCCTGCTCACCCGCGAGGATGCGAAGGACCTGTTCGAGCACCTCGAGCTGGTGGTCGTGGACGAGTGGCACGAGCTGCTCGCGTCCAAGCGCGGCGTGCAGACCGAGCTCGCCCTCGCCCGGCTGCGGCGAATCCGCCCCGGCCTCCGGACGCTCGGCCTCTCCGCCACGCTGGGCAATCTCGAGGTCGCGCGCGACGCGCTGCTGGGCGTGACCGCGGAAGGGACGCCCCGGCCCGGCCGCATCATGCGGGGCCTCGTGCCCAAGGCGCTGGAGGTGGACGCGCTCATCCCGGAGACGATGGACCGCTTCCCCTGGTCGGGACAGATCGGGCTTCGGCTGCTGCCGGAGGTGGTAGGCTCGATCGAAGAGGGGCGCAGCGCGCTGGTGTTCACCAATACTCGCGCGACCGCGGAGATCTGGTATCAGGCGCTGCTGGCGGCACGGCCCGATTGGGCCGGCATCATGGCGCTCCATCACGGCTCCCTCGACCGCGCCACCCGCGAGTGGGTGGAAGACGGTCTCCGCGACGGCCGCCTCCGCTGCGTCGTCTGCACCTCCACGCTCGATCTGGGCGTCGATTTCACGCCGGTGGATCGCGTACTCCAGATCGGCAGCCCCAAGAGCGTCGGCCGGCTGGTCCAGCGGGCCGGCCGGAGCGGCCACCAGCCGGGCGCCGTGAGCCGATTGACCTGCGTCCCCACCAACGCGCTCGAGCTGGTGGATGTGGCCGCCGCGCGCGACGCGCTCGCGGCCGGACGCATCGAGGCGCGCCGGCCGGTGGAGCGGCCGCTCGACCTGCTGGCGCAGCACGCCGTCACCCTGGCGCTCGGCGGCGGCTTCCTTCCCGACGAGCTCTACGCGGAGGTGCGGACGACCTGGGCCTACCGCGACCTCACTCGCGCCGAATGGGCCTGGGTCCTCGATTTCATCACCCGCGGCGGCGACGCGCTCCGCGCCTATCCCGAGTACAGCAAGGTGGTGGTGGACGACGGCCGTTACGTGGTGACCAGCCGCGTGGTGGCGATGCGGCACCGGCTCTCGATCGGGACGATCGTAAGCGAAACCGCCATGAAAGTTCAGTTCGTCCGCGGCCGGACGCTCGGCGCCGTCGAGGAGAACTTCATCGCCCGGCTCCGCCCCGGCGACCATTTCACCTTTGCCGGGCGGACGCTGCAGTTCGTCCGGGCGCGCGGCATGGTCGCCTACGTCCGGAAGTCGTCGAAGCCCACGTCCGTCGTGCCCCACTGGTCCGGCGTGCGGATGCCGATCTCGCCGCAGCTCGCCGTCGGCATCCGGGCCAAGCTCGACGAAGCCCGGCGCGGGATCTACACCGGGCCCGAGATGGCGGCCGTGCGTCCGATCCTGGAGCTGCAGGCGGCCTGGTCGCGCCTGCCGGCGGCGGACGAGCTGCTGGTCGAGCGGGTGCGGACGCGCGAGGGGCACCACCTGTTCTTCTATCCGGTCGAGGGACGGCTGGTGCACGAAGGGTTCGCCGCCCTGTTCGCCTACCGCATCGCCCAGCTCGGCCCGATCTCGTTCACCCTCGCCGCGAATGACTACGGCCTGGAGCTCCTTTCCCCGGATCGCGCCCCGATCGAGGAGGCCATCGAGGCCGGGCTCTTCTCGCCCACGCACCTGCTGCACGACATTCCCGCCAGCCTCAACGCGGCCGAGCTGGCGCGGCGGCAGTTCCGCGAGATCGCGCGGGTGGCGGGGCTCATTTTTCAGGGGTACCCCGGCGTCGCCAAATCGGCGAGGCAGGTGCAGGCATCGAGCGAGCTGCTGTACGATGTGTTTGCCCGCTACGACCCGGAGAACCTCCTGCTGTTCCAGGCGCACCGGGAGGTGCTCGAGCGGCAGCTGGAGCAGAGCCGGCTCGGTCAGGCGCTCGAGCGGATCGCGGCCGGCACGATCTCGGTGGTCGAGGTCGAGCGGCCGACGCCGCTCGCCTTCGGGTTGCTCGTGGACCGCGCGCGCGAACAGGTGAGCTCCGAAAAGCTGGCCGACCGCATCCGGCGCATGGCGGCACCGCTTGAAAAGGCCGCGGGCGCGGCCCGCGTGGCCCGCGCTCCCAGCCGCGGCTTCCGGAGCGGCTCGTGACGGATGCGCGGGTCCGACTCGCCGGCGAGGACATCCTGCTTCTGTCCGAGCGCGCGCTCTTCTGGCCGCGCGCCGCCGCGCTCATCGCGGCCGACCTCCATTGGGGCAAGGCAGCCACGTTCCGGGCGGCGGGGATCCCCGTCCCGGGCGGCACCACGAGCGCCGATCTGGCGCGGCTGGACGCGGCCCTCGACCGCACGTGCGCACGCCGGCTCCTCATCCTCGGCGACCTCTTCCACGCCCGTGCCGGCCGCGTGGCCGCGGGGACGCTGGCCGAGCTCAGGCGCTGGCGCGGACTGCACCCGGAGCTGGAGATCCTGCTGGTGCGGGGCAATCACGATCGCCACGCCGGTGACCCGCCCGAGGATCTTCGGATCAATTGCGTCAATGCACCCGCGTTCGTGCCGCCCTTCATCCTCCGGCATGAGCCGACGGCCGCCGGCGAGGGCTATACCCTCGCCGGGCACATCCACCCCGGGCTCGTGCTCTCCGGTCCTGCGCTTCAGCGCGAGCGCCTGCCCTGCTTCCTCCTGCGCGAGCGTATGGCCGTCCTGCCCGCGTTCGGCAGCTTTACCGGTCTGGCCACGATCGAGCCGCGCGCCGGCGATCGCGCCTTCGTGGTGGCGGAGGCGGACGTGATCGAGGTGCGATCCGGAGCCTGACGCAGCGGCACGATCCGGAAGACCTCATATTGGCCCTCGCCTCCGATCGCCTGGAGCGCGAGCCGGGGATCGGCCCAGATCCAGCTTCCGGTGAGGTGGTCGTGCCAGCCGATCCGCCGGGGGTCGTCCAGCAGGTGCACCCCGACATCCCGCAGCAGCCCGCGCACTCGCAGCATGACGGGGTTGTACGTCCAGCCGACGTAGTACCACGGTCCGGACGAGCGATCCAGCGCCGGCATCGCGCCGATGTAGCGCGCGGGACTGGCCCACGCCTGATCCACGGGTGGCATCTCGCCCCAGCGGCCCTGGGCCGTATAGCGCGAGCTCGGCATGGCGCTCATGGCCAGCCGCACTCGCGCGTGCGGAAAGACGAAACGCAGGAAGGAATAGTCGGAGGCCCAGGGCACGATGATCGTGGCGGTCGGATGCTGCCCCGCCAGACGGCCGACCAGATCGCCCAGGCTGGCCTGGTCCAGCTCGGACGGCATGAGCGGAAGGACCGCCGCCCGGTCCACCAGCGTCAGCAGAGCGAGCCCCACCCCCCAGGCCAGCCCCTGCCGGCGCCCGGGCACCCGAGCGACGATCCGGCCCAGTCCGGTCGCGGCGATGATCGCGAGGGGAAGAATGGCCGGCGCATAGTAGCGTGGCTCGTGCCCTACGAGATTGGGCAGCATAGTTGCGGCCAGCCACACCCACGCCAGCCGCAGCATCGGAGGCCGCGGCTCGCCGAGCGCGAACGGGAGAACTACCGCGTACGCGCCCAGGAACAGCGCCAGCGCGGTGGCCCGTTCGAACAGTTTCGTGCTCGCGGCCACGGCGTGAGCGAGCAGGAGCACCCGCAGTTCCGAGCCGCCCAGGTAGTGGAGCACGCCCGCGTGCAGCGCCAGCGCCCCCGCACCGATCAGCACCGCTCGGCCAAGGACCTCCCGGGGACGAAACCGGGGGTCGCCGGCCGCGAGGAGGCCAAGGACGAGGCCCGCGAATCCCAGGACCACCGTCGCGCGGCAGAGCATGCCCGCGCCGAGCCCGAGGGTGGCCGCCACGAGGAGCAGTCGCTCGCCCCACCGGGTGCCGCCCCTGAAGGCGCGAAGAAAGGCCCAGCTCCCGAGGGTGGCGAGCAGCAGCGAGGGCACTTCCGATAGCAGCTTGTACGAGAGGTACAGGGTGACGGGGAGAAAGAGCAGCACGAGGGCCGCCCGGCGCGCCCCCGGTTCGTCCAGCAACTCCCGGTACACACCCAGCGCCGCCGCCACCGTGGCGAGCATCAGCAGCGCGTACAGCGCCTCGAGCACGAGGAGCGCACCTTGACCGGTGCCCACGATCCCGGCGACCATCCGGAGGAGCACGATGTGGCCGATCTTCCCCGAAAAGTATCCCTGCGGGAAGAGGTCGGCGGTCACGTCGAGCCGCATCAGCTCGCGCGGCGTGAACGTCGTGCTGGAATAGAGATAGAAGAATTCGTCCCAGTAGCGATGGGCGGTCCAGCTCAGCAGCAGAAACCCGGTGGCCGCGACGCCGGTGAGCACCCAATCCCGCTCTCTGCTGGTCAACTGTCGTCCTCGCCCCACGCGGCGGTGAACCGCAAAGCTGGCGCTCGCGTCCGGGCGGGTCGGTGACGCGCGGCACCATGTCCCTCTGAGCACGGAAGCCAGAATGTCCGATCTTCTCGCCGCGCGCAGTCAGATGGCCGTCTCGCTCTACTTCCACATTCTCTTTGCCGTGGCCGGCATCGGGATGCCGCTGCTCATGGTGGTGGCCGAGTGGCGCTACCGCCGGACGGGCGACCCCGTCTCTCTGGATCTGGCCAAGCGCTGGGGCAAGGGAACCGCCATTCTCTTCGCCGTGGGCGCCGTCTCGGGGACCGTGCTCTCCTTCGAGCTCGGCCTGCTGTGGCCCCGCTTCATGGAGCTCGCCGGGCCGGTGATCGGGATGCCGTTCTCGCTCGAGGGCTTCGCCTTTTTCCTCGAAGGGATCTTCATCGGGGTCTATCTCTACGGCTGGGACCGGATTTCCCCGCGCGCCCACCTGCTGGCCGGCGTTATGGTGGCCGTGAGCGGGGCGGCGTCGGGCGTGTTCGTCGTGATCGCGAATGCCTGGATGAACGCACCGACCGGGTTCGACTTCGTGCAGGGCCGCCTGACACACGTCGATCCGATCGCGGGCATGCTCAACCCGATGGCGTTTCAGCAGACGCTGCACATGACGATCGCGTCCTACGCGGCCACCGGCTTCGCGGTGGCCGGGATCCACGCGTTCCTCCTCCTGATCGACCGCACGAACGCGTTCCACCGCCGCGCGCTGGCCGTGGCCCTCCTGGTGGGCGCTCCCGCCGCCGTCCTCCAGCCCCTCTCGGGCGACCTGAGCGCGCGTGCCGTCGCCGTCAATCAGCCGGCCAAGCTCGCGGCCATGGAATCACACTTCGAGACCGCGCGCCGCGTCCCGCTGGTGATCGGCGGCATTCCCGACCTCGATCGGCGCGAGACCCGCTACGCCATCCGGATCCCCGGCGGGCTCTCCCTGCTGGCGTTCCACGACCTCAACGCGCGGGTGACGGGCCTGGAGGAGTTCCCCCGTGCGGATTGGCCGAACGTGGCGATCGTGCACACCGCGTTTCAGCTCATGGTGGGGCTGGGGACCCTGCTGGCGTTGCTGGCCCTCTGGGTCGGGTTCCTGGCGATTCGCCGCCGGGATCTCTCCTCCAATGTCTGGCTGCTTCGCGCGCTCGCCCTCGCGGCTCCGGTCGGGTTCATCTGCATCGAGGCGGGATGGACGGTCACCGAGGTCGGGCGGCAGCCCTGGGTCGTCTACGGGATCCTGCGGACGGCGGATGCCGTGACGCCGATGCCCGGCCTCATCGTCCCGTTTCTGGGCTTCTCGCTGCTCTACTGCTTTCTGGGCATCATCGTGGTGTGGCTGCTCTATCGCCAGATCATCCGGAGTCCGCGTCCCAGCGAATGGACCCGGACCTACGCGCCGCCGAGCGTCACCCGTGCCTGAGCTCACCCTCCCGGTCATCATGGCCGCGATTCTTGGGCTTGCCCTTACGGCATACGTGCTCTTCGGGGGCGCCGATTTCGGCGGCGGCGTCTGGGACCTCCTCGCCACGGGACCCCGGAAGGACCGGCAGCGCGAAGTGATCGGCCACGCCATCGGGCCGATCTGGGAGGCCAATCACGTCTGGCTCATTCTCGCGATCGTGCTCACCTTCACCTGCTTTCCGCCGGTGTTCGCCCGGGTGGGCATCCTGCTGCACATTCCGCTCTCGTTGATGCTCGTCGGCATCGTGCTCCGCGGGTCCGCCTTCACCTTCCGCACGTACGACAATGAGCGGGACCATGTGCAGCGCCGCTGGGGCCGGATCTTCGCCGGCGCGAGCATCGTGACGCCGCTGCTGCTCGGCATCTGCATCGGCGCCGTGGCGGCGGGCCGCCTGGGCCCGCTCCCGCCCACCGGCACGTTCGTCGAGCGGTTCGTGGACCCGTGGCTCACCCGATTCAGCGTAGCGGTGGGGCTGCTGACGCTGGCGCTCTTCGCGCTCCTGGCGGCGGTTTTCCTCACCCTGGAGACCGACGATCCCGAGCTGGTCGAGGATTTTCGCAAACGCGCGCTCTGGGCGGCGGTCGCGGTCTTCGTGACGGCGTTCGGGGCGCTCTCGATCGCGCCGGCGCACGCGCCGCTCGTGGGGATCGGCCTGCTCGGCTCCGGTTGGGCGGTCCCGTTCCACCTGGCCACCGGAGCCGCCGCGCTCGCGGTACTGGCGGCGCTCTGGTGGAGGCACTACCATCTGGCCCGGGTAGCGGTCGCCGCACAGGTAGCGCTCATTGTCTGGGGGTGGGCGCTCGCACAGTACCCGTACCTGATCCCCCCCGACCTGACCATCCAGGGCGCCGCGGCGCCCGAAGCGACGCTCCGGCTGATCCTGATCGCCCTTGGCCTGGGCGCCGTGGTCCTGCTGCCCTCGCTGGCCTACCTGTTCAGGGTGTTCAAGGCGGGACCGTCGCATTCGGTGCGGCGGCTGCCGGAAGGAGGATCGGACTCATGATGCAGATGCGGGTCTCCACCGAGCGCCTGGACCTCGTGCCGCTCACGCTCGAGGAGGTCGACGCACTTCTGGCCGGCGCCGGCGGCCGGCTCCGCGAGCTCACCGGCGCGCTGTTCCCCCGCCCCGCGGCGCCCCCGCCCTACATGGCCGATCCGCTGCCCGAGGTGCGCGAGCGCCTGCGCGCCCGCCCCGAAGAGGCGCCGTGGTGGAACTGGCTGATGGTCGAGCGGGAGACGGAACGGGCGGTGGGCTCCGTGGCCTTCGGCGGCCCGCCGGACGGCGACGGCGCGGTGCTGATCGGCTACGCGATGTATCCCCAGTTCGAGGGCCGCGGGTACGCCACGGAGGCGGTGCGCGCCATGATCGAGTGGGCCTTCCACCAGCCCGGTGTGCGGCTCGTGCGCGCGCTCGCGCCGGTGTGGAACACGCCCGCGCTCCGGGTCGCGGAGAACGTCGGAATGCGGCCCGTCGCCACCGGCGAAGATGACGATGTGGGCGAAGTCCTGGTCTACGCGGTCAGCGCGCCAGCATCCGTCGAATCGGCCTGATCAGCAGCGCGAGCACCACGGCCGCCGCCAGCGCGTACAGCGTCACGGCTCCGAACAGGTCGGGCAGCGAAAAGGAGCCGTAGAAGCCCGCCACCCGGCCACCCAGATAGTTCCCCACCGAGGTCGCCAGAAACCAGACCCCCATCGTCATCGCCGCGATCCGCGCCGGCGCGAGCCGGGTCATCGCACTGAGGCCCACCGGGCTGAGACACAGCTCGCCGATGGTGTGCAGCAGGTAGGTGCCGGTGAGCCACAGCGGGCTCACCTTGACGCCCAGTTCCACCTGCCGGGCCGCGAAGACCAGGATCCCGAAGCCGAGCGCCACGAACACGAGGCCGAGGGTGAACTTGGTCGGGCTTGAGGGATCGCGCTTGCCCAGCCGCAGCCAGATCCACGCGAACACCGGCGCGAAGATGATCAGGAACAGCGAGTTGAGCGACTGAAACCAGCTCGGCGGAAACTCGAAGCCGAGCACTTCGGTCCGGGTGCCCCGAGCGGCGAACAGGTTGAGCGTCGACCCGGCCTGCTCGAACACCGACCAGAACACCGACGCCGCCAGAAACAGCACCAGCACCACGACCAGCCGCTTCCGCTCCTCCGGGGTCCACTTGGCCACGGTGAACATCCAGCCGAAGAACCCAAGGACGATCACCAGCAGCGCTACGCCGATCCCATTGGCGACGCCCTGCGCCGTGACCCGAAACGCCCCCGTGACGCCGCCAACGATGAGCGCGATGATCACCGCCGCCGTCGCGAGGAGCCCGCCGCGCAACAGCCGCCGCTCCTTTGCCGCGGCCGCGGGGCTCTCGGGCACGACCGGGTTCATGCCCGCGGCTCCGAGATATTTCCAGCCCGCCAGGTACTGCACGACGCCGAAGAGCATCCCCACCGCCGCCATCGCGAAGCCCCAGTGCCAGGAGTTGCGCGGCGAGACCCCGACCGAGGCGAGGATCGAGCGGAACTGCGCGCTCTGCGCCAGCCAGCCGCAGATGAGCGGCGCGAGGAAGGCGCCCAGGTTGATCCCCATGTAGTAGAGAGAGAACCCGGCGTCCCGCCGCTCGTCGTCCACGTCGTACAGCCCGCCGACCAGCGTGCTCACGTTCGGTTTGAGGAGCCCCGTGCCCACCACCACCAGCCCGAGCCCGAGGTAGAACGTGGCCATCGTGGGGATCGCCAGGCTTACGTGCCCCAGCATGATGATGACGCCGCCGTAGAGCGTCGAGCGGCGCTGGCCGATGAACCGGTCGGCGATCCATCCCCCCGGCAGCGCCGTCAGGTACACCAGGGCGACGTAGGTGCCGTAGATCGCCGCCGCCTTGGCGGTGTTGAACTCCAGCCCGCCCTCGGTCAGCGGCGCCGTCATGAACAGGATGAGGATCGCGCGCATACCGTAGTAGCTGAAGCGCTCCCACATCTCGGTGAAGAAGAGGGTCGAGAGCCCACGCGGGTGACCGAAGAAGCTGGTGTCGCGTGCAGCGACGGCGGAAAGGCTGGCAGGAGTGGCTGTAGCCACGGAGGATGCCTCGGGGTTCAGGGCGTTCGCTTCTTCAGGATGTCTTGCAGCACCACGCGGTCGATTTTCCCGTCCATGCGGACCCGCACATCGTAGTTCTCCCAGTACATGAAGTCCCTGAGTGCCGCCAGGAACGCCGGGGTCACCGAGCCCTGCGGCCGGGCCAGCCACTTCTTCGGCTGGTTGGCCGGCTCGGCCAGCAGGATCGGCTCGAGCTGCCGGACGATCGCCGGCGTGATCGGTACGAGGTCCCCGGGCTCGCTGGCAAAAAAATGCAGCTTGTGGAGCGCGAGGAGTCGTGCCAGCTCGGCGATCGGATCCTTCGCATCATAGACCCGGATGTCGATGAACCGGTCGTTCGCGCCCAGATAGCCGCCGTGTTTCCGCACCACGAGGAGCGCCGCGCTCTGCATCCCGCGCTTGTCGCCACCCCCCGCCTGCCCGGCCTGGAGCGCGGCCATCAGCCGGTCCGCCAGGCTCCCCCGGCTTCGCTCGAACGTCTCCGCCAGGTTCTTCACCGTCTGGTCCGAGACCATGATGTTGGCCTGCGCCGAGAAGCCGCGGCCCACGATGACCTCGCCCTTGCCACCGGGGACATTTCCGCGGCCTGATGGCGCGCCCGTACGCCCGCCGGCCCAATCGAAGGTCGACCGGCCGGTGAAGCTGGCCGCGTTGCCCCGCGCGTCCACCATCCCCACCTGCCGGTCCTGCAGCATCGTGTCCGTCCGCATCACGATCCGGAGCGCCTCCTCCGCGGTGGCGCCGAGCTTCATCAGCTCGAGCCCGCGCTCGCCATAGGCGGTGTTCCCCAGGCTTTGCGTCGCCACCGCCCCGACCTCGGACTCCGCCCAGGGCACGATCCCGCCCACGTTGGGGAACTTGGACTCCACCGCCACCCCGAGATCCCCGCTCGCCGAGTCGAACGCCACGATGCTGTAGGTATGCGCGAGCTTGAGGAAATGGGAGGGCGGAGTGATCGGCTGCTGGGCAAACAACGGTGGGCGGGAAGCGCTGAGCGGCAGGAGGTAGGCGGTGAGCAGTGACACGACGATCCGTCCGCTCGCGATTCCGAGCACGCTCACCGTTCGCCTCTTGCCGCTCACTGCTGTCTTCCCAGCTTCCGCTTCAGATACGCCAGTTGCGCCTCGATCGCACTCTCCCGCCGCCGCCGCTCGGACTCGGCGTCGAGGCGCTCGTCGGGGCCCGGCCGCGTGGCGCCGGCCGATTCGAGATCGCGCCACGCGGCCGAAATCGAGCTCGAGGGGTGCGTGGCGGCGGCGCGCCGGGCCTCGTCGGTCATGTCCGCGAGCTCGCGCTCGGCCAGCGCGAGCTCGTCGCGCTGCACCACGATCTTCCGCTCCAGCACTCCCACACGTTCGCGGTGCCGCGCCGCGAAGCGCTCGGCCACGCGCACCGTTTCCGGATCCGGCACAGCCGCGGCAAGGCGGCCGCGACGCTCCGCGTCTTCGAGCTGCTTGCGCTCCGCCGCCAGCTCACGCTCGCTCTCCACCAGCGCGTCCCGCATGCGCCCGATGCCGACACGCGCCTCGAGTAGCGCCTCCTTCAGCCCGGCGGCGTAGGCGCGGACGTCGCCGGGGGCGCTGTGCAGGAGCTGGTCCAGTCGTGCCTTCAGCTCGTCCAGCACGGCCGCGCAGTCTTGGGCATGGATGGCACCTCGGGAAGCGCCCGATCGCCGGAGGCGCGGGCCGGCTGCCGGTCGGCGGCCGAAGCATTCGGGAAAGCGAATGGTAGGACCCCCGCCGGTAGGCGTCAAGCGAGTGCACATTCCCGCGCGCGCGGTCGGCGCGGTCAGGTTTGACAAGGACGGCTGGCTCAGGCACTGTGTGCTGGTGCGGACAACGAGGCCCTCGAGCGGGAGAACGAATGGCGGCGGAGCGCTGCAGCGTATGTGCCGAGGTCGCCGGACAAATCGCGGCACCCGGCGGACCCATATTCGAGAACGAAGGGTGGATCGTGGCCCATCACGCCGGGCCGTGGACCGACCCGGGCGAGCTCATCGTCAAGGCGCGGCGGCACTGCGAGTCCCTCTCGGAGCTGATGCCGGCGGAAGCGGCGTCGCTCGGGCCGATCCTCCGCGCCGCGGTGGCCGCGGTGGAGCGCGCCGTCCGGCCCGAGCGCGTCTACGTCGCGTGCTGGGGCGAGCGGGTGCGGCACGTGCACTTCTTCCTGCTGCCCCGGACCCGAAGCCTCCCCGCCGGGCACGTCACGTCGGATCTCTATCGGAAAGGCCGGAGCCTCCTCCGCCGGTGGGGCGTCGCCGCCAATCCGCCTACCGCGGCCCGCGCCGGCGCGGCCGCCCGCATCCGGAATGACGAGGCGTGGAAAGCGTTGAGCACCTGATCGTGGGCGGCGGCCCGGCCGGGCTCCGGGCCGCGCAGGTCCTGGCGGAGGCCGGGCGCGAGGTCCTGGTACTTGAGAAGCGCGCGGAGATCGGCCCGAAGACCTGCGCCGGCGGGCTCACACGGAAAACCATGCGCGAGCTCGAGCCCCTTGGCCTCCCGGCCGCCGCCGCACTGGCGAGCATCGGACACGTCGCCTTCGCCGGCGGAGCGGCCGTGGCGCTCGACGTCGAGACGACCGTGGTCCACACCATCGCGCGCCGGACCCTGGGCCGGCATCAGCTCGAATGGGCGCGGGCCGCCGGCGCCACCGTGTCTGCCGGCACACCCGCCACCGGCATCGATCTGGCCGCCCGGACCGCCGTCGCCGGCGGCCGTCCGATCCGCTGGCGGCACCTGATCGGCGCGGATGGCGCCGATTCCGCCGTGCGCCGTGCCCTGGGTCTCCCGTCTCCCCGCGAGTATTTCGCCGCTGAATACAACGTGCCGGAGCTCCGGCTCGAGCCCCTGCGGATCGAATGCGACCCGGACCCTCTGGCCAACGGGTACTTCTGGGTATTCCCGCACGCCCGCTACACCTCGCTTGGCGCCGTGGCGCCCAAGCACCTCGTGCCCCCCTCGTTCCTCCGGCGCTACCTGGACGGCCGGCTGGAGCGGCTCGGCGTGGCGCGCGACGGCGTCCCCTTCGAGGGCGCCACCCTCGAGGTGGTCTATCACGGCTGCCACTTCCCCGGCGGCGTGCACCTCGTGGGAGACGCGGCTGGAATGGTCTCCTCACTCACGGCGGAAGGAATCTATGCGGCGCTCGTGACCGGCGAGGAGACGGCCCGCGCCATCCTCGAGCCCCGCGCGCCCGCGCCCAAGACCGCTCGCTGGCTCCGGACCAAGCGGCGCCACGACCGGCTCGCGCGCTGGCTCGCCCGGCCGCGCCCCCGTGCCTGGACGCTCGGTGCGCTGGCGCGCGCCGCGGCCTCGCCCGCACTGCGGCGGCCGCTCGCGAGCTGGTTTCTTCAGGGGTGAAGGGACTGCAGGGTCGCTTCGGCTCGCTGCTCCGCCGGCTCGGCGCCCGCGGCGATGCCACACCAGAGGCATCCGCGCTCCTGGACGCCTGGGCCGCGCCCGCGCGGCGGTATCACGGCACGTCGCACCTGCTCGATTGCCTTGCCCGGCTGGACGAGTCGCCGGCCGCGCCACCGGAGCGCGACCTGGTCGAGGCGGCGCTCTGGTTTCATGACGCGGTGTACGAACCGCTGGCGGCCGACAACGAGGAGCGCAGTGCCGACTGGGCGCGGGGTGCGCTGGCGCGCCGCGGCGTGCCACCCGCCGCGATCGATGAAATCGCCCGTCTGATCCTGCTGACGCGTCACCGCGCACCGCCCGCCGATCCCGCCGGCCGGCTGCTCTGCGACATCGACCTCTCCATCCTCGGGCGAGCGCCCGCGGAGTTCGCCGCGTACGAGCGCGGAATCCGCGCCGAGTACGCGGCGGTGCCCGAGGCGGCCTACCGGGAGGGCCGTCGGCGCGTGCTGCGGGCGTTCCTGGCCAGAGACCCGCTGTACGGAACGTCCTGGTTCCGGGAGCGCTACGAGCAGCCCGCCCGCGTCAATCTCCAGCGGGCCATCGAGCGGCTCGGGCCTCCGGATCAGATGCCGGTCGGATAGGTCTCCGGCGGCTCCCCCGCCTGCCAGCCCTGTGTCAGGTCGAGCGGCTCGACCGCCGTGGTCTCGTCGAAGTGCAGCACGGCGTCGAACTGCTCCGTCACCCGGGCCGTGAAGTAGTGGCTCTGGCGCTCGGTGCCCGGCCGGTAGACCACGCCGATCGCGCGCTGCAGCCGGGGCGCCGCCAGCGCCTCCGCCGCGCCCTCGCTGCCACGGATCGGGAGCAGGAAGTCCGGCACGCCCAGCGTGTGGAACAGCGCCTCATAGCTGCCGGGGAGCCCGGGCCGGACACGCTTCCGCTCGGCGGGTGCGTCCCAGTCCGACGCCGCCGTCACCGTTCCCGCGTAGGTGCTGAAGCCGACCAGCACGGCGTCCTGTCCGTGACGTTCGCGCACGAGCTGGCCGACGTTCCACTCGCCCTCCTCGCCCATGGCGGTCGCCCGCGCGTCACCGATGTGGGAGTTGTGCTCCCACACGACGACCTTGGTTCGACCGCCGCGCCGATCGAAGTGCGCCAGCAGCGCCTCAAGCGTCTCTGCCATGTGCCGGTCGCGCAGGTTCCAGGAAGAGACGCGCCCGCGGAACATGGTCCGGTAGTACTCCTCGGCGTTGGCCACCAGCCGGGCATTCTGCTCGGCGTAGAAGAACTCGTCTTCCGGGATCCGGCCGTCGCGCCGCGAGAGCTCCACCGCTCGGCGCTGGAGCTCGAGGAGCTGCTGCACGGCCTGGTCCTCGCAGGACGGCGAGATTCCGAAGCCGGCGGCGTACCCGTACGCCTGCGTGTCCTCGCCGTAGTGCTCGAAGCAACCGTAGCGGTAGCGGGCGCGGGTCGCGGCCTCCGGGTCCACCTCGTCCAGGTAATGCAGCACCGCTTCGATGGAGGTGAAGAGGGAGTACAGGTCGAGTCCGTAGAAGCCCACCTGCTTCGCCGGCGGGGCGACCGCGTCGTTGTGCTCCCGCAGGGTCGTCACGAACTCCAGCACGTCGCGGTTGCGCCACATCCATCGGGGAAACCGGCTGAAGCCGTCGAGCGCCTCGAGGGGCGATCCGTCGTCGTCCGCGCCGCGCACCCATCGATTGACCCGATAGGCGTCCGGCCAGTCCGCCTCGACGGCGACGACGGTAAAGCCCCGCTCCTCGATGAGGCGGCGGGTGATCCGCGCCCGTTCGCGGTAGAACTCGTGGGTGCCGTGGCTCGCCTCGCCGAGGAGGACGAGGCGGGCATCGCCGATCACCTCGAGCAGTACATCGTAGTCGCTGGCGGCTCCGGTCAGCGGGTGAATCAGTCTGTGGAGGGTCTCGGCGGGTGGGGCGGTAATCGTGCGTGCCATGTCCATGCTCCTTCGTGATGCGCCTGCATGCATAGGACGGCGGCCGGGCGGTCGATGTGAGCGCGCTCACCCCGGCGCGAGTTATCTTCCGGCCATGCTCACCTCGCGGCTCCTCCCCGTCCTGCTGCTTCTCGCGGCCTGCGGCAAGCCGGCGCGGAGCGGGACTGCGGCATGCGGCCTCGCGGCCCTGGCCGGGCCGACCGCTCTCCTCACGCAGTTCAGCGTTCCCCGCCAGACGCTGAGCACCCCGCCCCGAGTCCTGCCCGAGCGTCTGGTCACCCGGGTCGTGGCGGGACCCGCGCTCCCCTCGATCGTCGGCCGGTCGGATTCGCTCCTGGTGATCGGCGTCGAGGGGACGATCCCGCCGTCCATCCGGCCGGCCTACGGCGTGCTCGTGCTGGATACCGCCGAGAAAGCGCGTGGGGTCATGCTGTTCGAGGGGCTGCCCGTCGAGGGCGCGCCCGAGATCGGCACGGTCGCGGTCGGCGACTCGACCCTGCCGCTCATCGGCATCCAGCTCGATCCCTCCCGCATCGAGGACCCGCGCTGTCCGTTCTTCCCCGACTCGGTGCTGCCGTGAGCGCGCCCCGGATCGCCATAGGCGGGGTGGTGCGCCTCTGGGACGCCGCCGAGCGCACCGGGGTCAACGCCGCGTACGTGCGCTCGGTGCTGGCCGCGGGCGGGGTGCCGATCATTCTATCGCCCCTCCTCGGGCCGGCGTACGCCGCCCGCGCGCTGGACGGGCTCGATGGCCTCCTGCTCACCGGCGGCGAGGACATCCACCCGGCGTGGTACGGCGCCGAGCCGTCGCCGCACCTGCATCCACCGAGCCGCGAGCGCGATCTCTTCGAGCTCGCTCTCTTTGCCGCCGCGCGCCAGCGCGAGCTGCCGATCCTGGGGATCTGCCGCGGCATTCAGCTCGTCAACGTGGCGCTGGGAGGGAGCCTGTATCAGGACCTGCCCTCCGAGCGTCCGGGCCCGGTCGCGCACGACCCTGCCGCGGCGCGCGAGACCCGGAGCCACGCCGTGCGACTCGAGCCGGGCAGCCGGGCCGCGGCCGCGCTCGGCGCCACGGAGCTCGACGTCAATTCCTTTCACCATCAGGCGGTCGAGCGGCTCGGGAATGGGCTGGTGGCGTCGGGGTGGAGCGAAGATGGGCTGGTCGAAGCAGTGGAGACTCCCCTCGGTGCGCCCTGGCTGCTGGGCGTGCAGTGGCACCCCGAGGAGATGCACGCCGACCGGGTGGCGCCGGAACGCGGGCTGTTCCGGGCGCTGGTCCAGGCGGCGATGCCTACATGGCCCCGAGATCCCGCAGAATCCGATCGGGAGACGAGTGCGCCGGAAAGAGCAGCCGATCACTCACGCCGTTGAGCGCGCCGCGCACCGACGGGAATCGCTCCGCCGCCGTCCGGAGCACCGCCACGAGGCCGTATTCGCCGGCCAGCGCGTGATCCGACGCCATGCCGAAGCCGCGGCGGCCGAGGGTATCGTAGTAGGTGACGTCGGGCCCGGCTTTGCGGAGGTGGCGGGCCGCGATATAATCGGGAAAGAGACCGGCGAGCCAGAGCGCATAGTTGCCCAGGTGCATCATCACCCGGAAGCGCCGCTCGCCCTGACTCGCCTCCAGATCCGCCAGGATGTCTACCAGATAGCGGTGCCGCTGATCGTCGTGCCAGTCGATCCGCCAGGCCCGGTCGCGCTGCCCGAAATCGAGCAGCAGTGCCGCCATGTAATCAGCCAGCTCGCGGTCGTCGAGCCGGGCGCCCAGCAGCGCGTGGCGCACCACGACGTAGAAGAACAACGCCTCCGACGGCACCAGCATGGTCCGCACCGTCAGGAGCCGTTCGAGGAGCTCGGGCGCATCCAGCAGCGGATCCGGCCCTTCCGTCGCCAGCCGCCGTTCGATGTAGGCCCGCCGATGCGCGGAGCCGCGGCTCAGTAGCAGGACCACCAGCTGCAGGTCCGCCGCGGTCAGGCGGCCGCGCGTATTCGCCCGGATCATGGTCATTCCTCCTTCCAATCTCGCCGCAACGGCCTCGGCCGACGATCTCGCGCTACTCCGCCGGGTGACGGCCTTCGGCCAGGAGCTCGCCGGAACCCTGCGCCGCGCATCCGTCATCGATCTCCTGATGCGGCACATCCGCGAGAGTCTCTCGCCCACCGAAATCGCCCTGGCGCTCTTTCATCCTGACGCCGAGGCCCGGGCCGTCGTGCACGCCTGGCCCACCGGGCGGCCCGACCGCCGGCCGCTGCTGCAGTTGGTGGAGCAACGCGGCCCGCTGGTGCTGGCCGATGGGCTGACGCCGCTGGTCGAGGCCGGCGAGCTGCCGCCCCAGGTGGATGGCGGCGGCTCCTGGCTGCTCGCGCCGTTCGTCGCGCGGGGCCGGGTCACCGGCGCCATGGCGATCGGCGGCGAACCCGGCCGCTTCGGGACCTCCGCGCTCCGGCTGCTCGAGGGGCTGGTGAGTCAGGCCAGCATCGCGCTCGAGAGCGCCCGCCTGGTGGACCTCCACGACGATGGCCGGCGCTCCTGGCAGGAAGTCGTGGATGCCATCTCCCCGGCGCTTTGCATCGTGGACCGCGGCGGGCGAATCCGGCGGGCCAACCGCGCCTTTGCCGACCTGGTGAATGCCCCTCCGGCGAGCCTGATCGGCCGCCCCTGGCAGGCCTTCGTTCCACCCGAATGGTCGGGGGAGTTGCAGCGCGCGTTGGAGCAGCAAGGAGCGGGCCGCGAGGTCGACCTGCGCACGGGCGAGCGCACCTACGCGGTCACCGCCGTCCCCATCACCAGCACCGACCGCTCGGCCCTCGTGCTCCTGTTCGATGATCAGACGGAGCGGCGGCGATTGCAAGACCAGCTCATCCAATCGGAAAAGCTCTCCGCCATCGGGCAGCTCATCGCCGGCATCGCGCACGACCTGAACAACCCATTGGCCTCCGTCGTCGGCTTCGCCGACTTCCTGAAGGAGGTGCCGAACGTGCCGCCGGCGCTCCGGGAGCCGCTCACGGTCATCCAGGAGGAGGCGGAACGGGCGTCGAACATCGTCAAGAATCTCCTCGGCTTCGCGCGCAAGCAGGAGCATCAGCGCCGGCCCACTCCGCTCCGCCCGCTGCTCGACGCCACGTTCGTGCTGCTCAGGAACCAGCTCATGGCGCACCGCGTCGAGGCCCGGATCGAGATCGAGCCCGACCTCCCGGCGCCCGACATCGATCCCAATCAGATCCAGCAGGTGTTCGTCAACCTGATCAATAACGCCGCGCAGGCAATCGCGAGCACCGGCCGGCCCGGCCGGGTGCTGGTGCGCGCGCGCCGCTGGCTGGACGGCGTGGCCATCGACGTTATCGACGACGGACCCGGGATGTCGGAGCCCGTCGCCGCCCAGGTGTTCGAGCCCTTCTTCACCACCAAGCCCGAGGGCGAGGGGACCGGCCTGGGTCTCTCGATCAGCCAGGGCATCCTCCGCGAGCACGGCGGCCGGATCATGCTGTTCACCGAGGAGGGACGCGGCTCCAGCTTCACCGTGCAGCTCCCGCTGGCCAGCCGGCCCCCCGCCCCGCAGCCCGAGCCCGGGACGGGTGCTCCAACGAAACGCCTTCGCGTCCTCGTCGTCGACGACGAGCCTCACATCCTGCACTACATGCGCGCCACACTGGAGGCGTGGGGCCACACCCCCGTGGTGGCCAGCAACGGGCGTGAGGGCCTCGAGCTCACGGAGCGCGAGACCTTCGATCTGGTGATCTCCGACCTCCGCATGCCCGAGCTCGGCGGGCGCGAGTTCTACGAGGAGCTCGCGCGGCGGCAGCCGGCGATGCTCGACCGGCTCGTCTTCAGCACCGGCGACACCGTCCGGGGCGACACCCTCGCCTTCCTGGAGAGCATCGACCGGCCCTACCTCCACAAGCCGTTCAGCCTCGCGGAGCTTCGGGCGCTGCTCGCGGGAGTGGCGCGGGAGGCGTGAGGACGCGGGTCGTTCACGTCGCCTCGGGACGCGAGTGGCGCGGCGGACAGCGTCAGGTATGGTTGCTGGCGCGCGAGCTCGCACGGCTGGGCGACGTCGAGCAGGTCGTGGTTACGGGTCGCGGAAGCGAGCTGGCAGTGCGCCTTCACCGGGATGGGGTGCCGGTTCGCTCCGTCCGCTGGAGCGCAGGCCTCGACCCACGGGTGCTGCCGGGACTGGTGGCCGAGCTGCGGCAGTCGCCCGCGATGGTGCACGCGCACGACGGGCATGCGCTCACCCTGGCGGGCATCGGCGCCGGGCTCACCGGGCGGCCGCTGATCGTGACCCGCCGCGTCCAGTTTCACCTCCGGCGCCGGGGATTCTGGACCACCGCCGCGCGTGTCATCGCCGTATCCCGGGCCGTGGCCGATGTGGTCGTGGCCGATGGTGTCCGCGCCGACCGCGTCATCGTAGTCCACTCGGGAATCTCGCCCGAGGAGATCCGCGGCACCGAGCGCCTCGGGGTCCGCGCGCGGCTGGGCCTCGCCCCGGACGTGACGATCGCCGCCAGCGTGGGCGCGCTGGAATCGAACAAGGACCATGCAACGCTGATCCGGGCCGCCGCGCGCCTGGCCCACGCGTACCGGTCGCTCCACTGGGTCATTGCCGGGGAGGGTCCGATGCGCTCGGCCCTCGAGCGCCTTGCCCGCGAGCTCGACCTCTCGCACCGCGTGCATCTCATCGGGCACCTCGACGAGCCCGCCCGTCTCGTAGCCGATGCGGATCTTTTCATCATGAGCTCGCGCGAGGAGGGGCTCGGCACCTCGGTGCTCGAGGCGATGGTGCTTGGCATCCCGGTTGCGTCTACCGCCGCGGGCGGGCTCCCCGAGATGTTGCAGGACGGTGCCGGCGTGCTCGCCCCACCAGGGAATCCCGACGCGCTCGCCGGTGCAGTGGCCCGGTTGCTGTCCGAGCCCGGGCTGGCACGCTCGGTAGTGGATCGGGCTTCGCTGGCGGTCCAGGAGTTCACTGCAGCACGGATGGCAGCCGCGGTCCGGTCGGTGTATCGTTCGTGCGCCCATTCCTTTGACGGATCATGATTTACGTTTGCATACCGAGTCACAATGAGGCTCCCACGGTGGGGCTCCTGCTATGGAAGATCCGGCAGGTGTTCGCCGCGTTTCCACGGGAATATCAACTGCTGGTGCTGGACGACGGCAGCACGGACGGCACGAGCGAGGTACTCGAGCGCTACACCCGGGTGCTGCCGCTCACCGTCATCCGGCGCGCCGAGCGGCAGGGCTACGGACGCTCGGTCGAGGAACTGCTCCGGACGGCAGTGGAGCGCACCGATCGCCCCAAGCGCGACACGGCGATCCTGATGCACGCCGACTTTACCCATAACGCGCAGCTCATTCCCGATCTCGTCCGCCGGATCGAGAGCGGCGCCGACCTCGTCGTGGCCGAGGGGCGCGTCGCGGGCGATTCGACCCTGTCCGCGCGACTCACGCGCCGCTACGCGCCCCTCCTCCTCCGCGGCGTGGTCACTGTGCCCGGCGTCCGCGACCTGGTATCCGGATTCGCCGCCATCCGACTGGTGGCACTCCGGAACGCGCTCCGGAGCCAAGCCGACCGGCTGCTCGTCACCGATGGCTGGGCGGCCAACGCGGAGCTCTACTGGCGCGCGGGCCGCTACGCCCGCCGCGTCGAGACCGTCGCCTCGGTGGAGCGGCACGACCTCCGGAGCCGGGCCTCGCGCGCCGGTGCCGGCGCGGTCGCGGGCACACTCTGGCGGGCGCGACGCGCCCTGCGGGACGCGCCCGTGCCTCCCCTGCCGCCCGAGACCTCCGCGCGCCGCGAGCTGGAGGCGGGTGCCGCGCCGTGAATTCGCTGCTCCTGGCGCTCTCCCTGTTCCAGGGCGCGACCCAGCCACCACCCGTTCCTCACTACCCGTGGGCCGTCGGCGAGACGCTCACCTACTCGGCCAAGCTGGGCATGCTCTCTCTGGGCTCCGGCACGCTGGAAGTGGCCGGGCTCGATACGGTGCGCGGCGCCGAGTCCTTCCGCTTCCGCTTCCGGCTTCAGGGCAAGACGGTCTTCTATTCGCTGGACGACGTGCTGGAGTCGTACACGGGAACCCGGGACATGGTCTCGCGCCGGTTCGTGCAGAACTTCGTCGAGAACGACAAACCGAGCCACCGCCTGTTCGAGATCTTCCCCGATTCGGGGTTCTACCGCGAGCACGGGAAGGATACGGTCGTCCGGGCGGCGCCGGCGGCACCGCTGGATGATGCCGCCTTCTTCTACTTCATCCGCGTCACGCCGCTCGAGGTGGGAAAGAAGTACACCTACGACCGGTACTTCCGGAAGGACAAGAATCCCGTCACGATCGAGGTGGTCAAGCGGGAGAAGATGGAGCTCCCTGACGGCCGCGAGGTGCCATGCCTTGTGCTCCATCCGGTGATCGACACCAAGGGAATGTTCTCCAAGCGCTCGGACACCCGGCTCTGGCTCACCGACGACGAGCGGCGGCTGCCCGTACAGATCCGCAGCAAATTTCCCTTCGGCACCATCACGCTCCGATTGAAGGACATGGTCCTGCGGTGAGCTACCGCGAGGCCGACCTCCGGCGCCTCACTACCGTCCCCATCGGGACGCGGCGGAACAAGGTCGATCCCTCGCTGCTGGCCGGTGTGCCCGGACCCGACCGTTCCTTCGCCGCCTTCCTCGACAGCCTGCCGGACATTCTCGCCGCCCGGGACCTCCGAGCGGTGATCGCCGGGGTGGCCGCGGCCGCCCGGGCGCGCCGGGGCGTCGTTCTGCTGGTGGGCGGCCACGTGGTCAAGGTCGGGCTCGGCCCGCTGCTTCGGACCTTGCTCGCACGCGGCGTGGTCACCCATGTGGCGCTCAATGGCGCCGCGGCGATCCACGACTTCGAGCTCGCGGCGTTCGGCGGCACCAGCGAAGACGTGGAAAGCGGGCTGGCGGACGGGAGCTTCGGAATGGCCGAGGAGACGGGGGCCGAAATGAATGCGGCGATCGCGGCCGCCGCCCGGGCTGACGAAGGCATGGGCGAGGGGCTGGCCCGGGCGCTCGCCTCGCGGAAGCCGCTCCCAGGCGGCGATGCGTCCCTGCTGCTGGCCGCGCGCGAGTACGAGGTGCCCGTGACCGTGCACGTCGCCATCGGCGCGGAGATCATTCACCAGCACCCCTCGGCCGATGGCGCGGCGATCGGGGCCACGAGCCACCGGGACTTCCGGCGTCTCGCCGGATCACTCGCCGCGCTCGACCAGGGCGGCGCGGTGCTCAACCTCGGCAGCGCCGTGGTGCTGCCCGAGGTGTTCCTCAAGGCGCTCACCATCGCGCGGAACCTGGACGCCGGCCGCCCGACGCATTTCCTGGCCGCTGATTTCGACATGCAGCGGCACTACCGGCCGCGGCTCAACGTCGTCCAGCGCCCCACCCGCGCCGGGGGCGCCGGCTACATGCTGACCGGACATCACGAGCTGCTCCTGCCGCTCCTGGTCTGGGGCGTGCTGGGAGCGCTCGACCGCGCGGGCGGGTGATCGGGCGCTACGCGGGGCGGCCGCCGATCATCTCCCGCACGCGTGCCGCCGTGTCCGGAGCGATGACCTTGAGCGCCAGATAGATCAGGAAGCCGATGAACGCGAACCACGCGACCGTCAGCAGCAGCCCGATCAGCATCCCGAAGAGGCCGAAGAAGAGCTTCAGCAGAAACACCGCGATGACGGCGAACACCGCGAAGCCCAGCAGTTTCCGGAACATGATGGTTTCCCTCCGCGAAGCGGGTCGGCAGCACGTACGCCCGCATGTTTCAGAAGGTTTCAGGGAAATATAGGTGGCGGCGACCTACGATGTCATCGTGGTGGGCGGCGGTCCGGTCGGGGCCGCCTGCGCACGGGAGCTCGCCATGACGGGACGCGAGGTGCTGGTGCTCGAGCGTGGCGGCGAGGCGGGGCAGGCCTGGCAGGCCGCCGCCGGCATGCTCGCGCCGCAGATCGAGGCCGGCGAGGACGACCCGCTCCTCGAGCTGGGGCTGGCGGGCCGCGAGCTGTACACGCCGCTCGCCGAGGCGCTCCGGGAGACGACGGGAATAGACATCGGCCTGTGGCGGGACGGGATCGCCTGGGTCGCGGCGGACGAGGCGGAGGCGGCGGAGCTCCGCTCGCGCTGCGCCTGGCAGCGCCAGCACGGCCACCTCTCCGACTGGCTCGACGCCGACGAGGTCAGGGCGCGCTGGCCCTGGCTCGGTCCCGCGGCGGGTGCGCTGTGGGCCGCGCGCGAGGGCGCGCTCGACCCTGGAAAGCTGGTCTCCGCGCTGCGCGCCGACGCCGAGCGCCTCGGGGCGACGCTGATCCACGACACCATCACGGGCATCGACCAGCGCGGCGACCGGGTCGTCGGCGCCATCGGTCGGGATGCCCGCTACTCGGCGGGCGAAGTG
>DATAHW010000094.1:0-65395 GCA_036262935.1 Gemmatimonadales bacterium
CGCAGGGACGCAGGGACGCAGGGCCGCAGGGACGCAGGGGGGCGCCGTGCGCCCCAGCGCCCTGCTCCCCGTCTACGCCGAGTTCCCGATCCGGCCCGTCCGCGGCCGCGGATCCTGGCTCATCGACGAGGACGGCCAGGAGTGGCTCGACGCCTACGGCGGCCACGCCGTCGCCTCGACCGGCCACAGCCATCCGGACGTGGTGCGTGCCATCGCCGGGCAGGCGGAGCAGCTCCTCTTCTACTCCACCGCCGTACCGCTCCCCCAGCGCGAGGCGCTTGCCCGGAAGCTGGCGGAGCTCTGTCCCGATCCGCTGGGCCGCGTCTTCCTGTGCAACTCGGGGGCCGAGGCTAACGAGAATGCGCTCCACCTGGCGCGCCGGCACACCGGCCGGCAGACCATCGTCTCGGTCCGGGGCGGCTGGCACGGGCGCACGGTCGCGACGCTCGCCTGCACCGACGGCCAGCGCTACGAGGAGGCGGCGCGGCGGGCCGGGATGCCGCTCAGCCGCAAGGTGCCGTTCGACGACGTCGCCGCGCTCGACCGGGCCATCGACGATGCCGTTGCCGCCGTGCTGGTCGAGCCGGTCCAGGGGTTCGCCGGCGCGCGCGACTGCTCGCCCGACTTCCTCCGTGCCGCGCGCCGGCTCTGCGACGAGCGCGGGGCGGTGCTGCTGTTCGACGAGGTACAGTGCGGCGTCGGCCGCTGCGGCGCGTTCAGCGCGGCCGAGGCGGTGGGAGTGACGCCGGATGCGCTCACCTTCGCCAAGGGGCTCGCGGGCGGGCTCCCCATCGGCGCGGTGGTCGCGAGCTCCGGGCTTACCGACTCGCTCGTGCTGGGCGACCTGGGCAGTACTTTCGGGGGCGGGCCGGTGCCCTGCGCGGCGGCGCTCGCCAACATCGGCGTGATCGAGCGCGATGGGCTCATTGCCAACGCGGTCGTAGTGGGCGACCAGCTCGCGCGCGGCGCCCGCGCCCTCGGCGTGCGGCAGGTCACGGGCCGCGGCTTGCTGCTCGGCCTGCATCTCGACCGGCCGGCCCCCGAAGTGCAGCGGGCGCTGTTCGCGCACCGCATCCTCACGGGCACCGCGACCGACCCCCGGGTGCTCCGGCTGCTGCCCCCGCTTTCGTTCTCCCCGCGCGAGGCCGACCTGCTGCTCGCGGGTCTCCGGGAGGTGCTGGCGTGATCAAGCGCGACTTCCTCGCCCTCGAGGACTGGAGCCGTGACGAGGTGGACGAGCTACTCCGTCTGGCCGCTCGGGTCAAGCGCGGCGAGATCGGCGGCGGGCTCGAGAAGAAGGTGCTCGCGATGATCTTCATGGATCCGAGCCTCCGCACCCGCACCAGCTTCGAGACCGCCATGTTCCTGCACGGCGGCCACGCCATCGTGCTCGAGCCGGGCAAGGGGAGCTGGGCGCTCGAGACCGAGCCCGGCGCCGTCATGGATGGCGATACCGTCGAGCACATCGTCGACGCCGCCCGCGTCCTCGGCCGCTACGCCGACGCCCTGGGAGTGCGGAGCTTCCCCCGGGCCGCCGACTGGGCGGTGGCGCGCGAGGACCCCGTCCTGCGGAGTTTCGCGAAGTACTGCGAGAAGCCCGTCATCAACTTCGAGAGTGCCCGCCGGCACCCCTGCCAGGCGCTCGCCGACGCGATGACCCTGCGCGAGAAGCTCGGCCAGACCGAAGGGAAGCGCTTCGTGCTCACCTGGGCCTGGCACCCGAAGGCGCTGCCCACCGCCGTGCCGGCCAGCGCCGCGCTGGCCGCTGCGGGGCTCGGGATGGAGATCGTGATCGCGCGCCCGCCCGGGTACGAGCTGGATCCGGAGGACACCGCGCTGATCCGCCGGCTTGCCCAGCAGTCCGGGGGGGAGTTCGTCCATATCATCGACGACCCCGACGAGGCCACCGTGGGCGCCGATGCCGTCTACGTCAAGTCGTGGGGTTCGGTGAAGCTGTACGGAAAGCCCGGTGAGGAGGCGGCGCTCCGGGCCGGCTTTCGTGACTGGCGCCTCACGCCGGCCCGCCTCCGCTCCACCCGCGGCGGCAAGGCGATCGTGATGCACTGCCTGCCCGTGCGCCGGAACGTGGAAATCGACGACGCCGTGCTCGACGGGCCCAACTCGGTCGTGGTGGACCAGGCGGAAAACCGGTTGCACACGGAGCGGGCGCTGTTGCTGAAAGTCATAGGGCGCGAGTCGTGAGCCA
Organism: Gemmatimonadales bacterium; assembly: GCA_036262935.1. GTDB lineage: Bacteria > Gemmatimonadota > Gemmatimonadetes > Gemmatimonadales > GWC2-71-9 > CAVVWJ01. Next base: position 2,207 of record DATAHW010000094.1, read on the forward strand.
TGGGCCGGCGACCCTGACGCATCAAACTGCTTCCTCCGGAGCCTCCATGACCATCGACACCACCAAGGGCATCGCCGGCCTGAAGGGCGCGCTCCGCTATGTCCGGGCCTACCGTGACCAGGTCTTCGTCGTGAAACTCGGCGGCGACGTGCTGGGCGAGCCGGAGGTGCTCGACCACGCGGCCGCGCAGCTCGCGCTGCTCTCCTCGCTCAGCATCCGGATCGTCGTGGTGCACGGCGGCGGCCCGCAGGCCTCGAAGCTGAGCCGGCGGCTCGGCGCCGAGCCGCGCATGGTCGCCGGCCGCCGCGTCACCGACGACGAGGCGCTCGAGGTGGCCAAGATGGTCTACGCGGGCCAGCTCAACGTCGACCTGCTCGCGGCGCTCCGGGGGCACCGGGTGCAGGCCGTCGGCTTGAGCGGCGTGGACGCCGACCTCATCACGGCGCACCGGCGGCCGCCGGTACGGGCGGTGGACGACGCCGGGGTGGCGAGCACGGTGGACTACGGCCACGTGGGCGACATCGACCGGGTGGACCCGCGCGTCCTGATCACGCTCATGGACGCCCGCTTCGTCCCCGTCGTAGCGAGCCTCGCCGGCGGCGAGGAGGGCGAGGTGTTCAACGTGAACGCGGATACCGTGGCGGAGTCGCTCGCGGTGGCGCTCCGGGCCCAGAAGCTGATCTTCCTCACCGGCGCGCCCGGAGTGCTCCGCGACCGGAGCGATCCGTCCACCCTCGTCACCTTCGCCGACCCCGACGATCTGGCGAGCCTCATGGCGAGCGGCGTGCTCGCCGGCGGCATGCGCCCCAAGGTCGAGGCGTGCATCCGCGCCGCCACCGGCGGCGTCGAGCGCACCCACATCGTCGACGGCCGTGCCCCGGACGCGCTGCTGCTCGAGGTGTTCACCGGCGCCGGTTGCGGCACCATGATCGTCGGTCGCAAGGAGAAGGCGACCTACCTGGGGGTGGATCTTGCCGGATGAGATCGACCTGCTGGGCAGAATGGTCGCGATCCCGTCCGTCAGCGGCCAAGAGGAGACCCTTGCCGTCTTCACCGAGGCGACGGCCCACCATCTGGGACTGCGTGTCCGGCGTGACGACCTGGCGGTGACGGTCGAGGTGCCCGGACGGGCCCCCGGACCGACGCTCGCGCTGGTCTCACATCTCGATGTGGTCCCGCCGGGGGAAGGGTGGACTCGCGACCCATTCACGCCGACGGTCGAGGGGACGAGGCTCTATGGCCGGGGTTCCGGAGATGCCAAGGCGTCGGTGGCCGCGATGCTCTGCGCGGCGGCCGACGTCGCCGCTCGGGGCGGCCCCGCTCGTGGGCGCCTCCTTGTCCTCCTGGGCTATGGCGAGGAGACCAGACACACCACGATGGAACGCGCCGTGGAGATGGCGGGTGGAATCGAGGCGGCGCTCGTGGGGGAGCCGACCAACCTCGATTTTGCCGTCGCCCAGCGGGGGCTGATGATGGTGGACCTCCTTGCCGAGGGCGACCAGCGTCACGCCGGCTACGCTGCGGCGGACGGGGAGTTCCGGAATGCCGCGCTCGTCCTTGCCCGCGACCTGCTCAAGCTCGACGGTCTCTTCGACGGGCGGTCGCATCCCGTCCTCGGCCACACCACTGCCACGCCGACGATGCTCGACGCGGGCGTGAGCCGGAACGTCACGCCGCCGCTGGCCAGGGCGGTGCTCGATGTCCGGAGCACGCCCGACTGGACCCACGACGAGGTGGCCGATCTGCTGCGCCGCTCGCTCACCTCGAACGTGGTGGTGACGTCCGAGCGGCTGGTCCCGTGCGAGACGCCTCGGGGCTCACGCCTGCTCGCGGCGGCGCGGCGGGTCCGCCCGCGGTCGAAGACGTTCGGAAGCCCCACCTGCTCGGACTGGGTATTTCTCCGTCACGCCGATGCGGTGAAGTGCGGGCCCGGAACCAGCCGGCGGTCGCATACGCCGGACGAGTACGTCGATCTGCCGGAAGTGACCGCGGCGCGGGCGTTCTACGCGGAGGTGGTACTGGCGTACCTGACGGAGGGAGACGTCGATCCCGTTGACGAGCCGGCGCATGCCCGCTGAGCTCGGCATCCTCTGGTCCCCGGCCGCGCCGCCCGATGCCGCGATGCTGGCCTACACCTCGGGCGACGACCGCGCCTGGGACGCGCGCATCCTTCGCTGGGACGTACTCGGCAGCCTCGGCCATATCGAGGGACTCCGCGCTTCCCGCCTCCTCTCGCTCACCGAGTACACCCGCCTCCGGGCCGGGCTCCGCGCGGCGCTTGCCGAGGTGAGCGCGGGCCGCTTCCGGGTGGCCGCGCGACACGAGGACGTCCACACCGCGGTCGAGGAGTGGCTCACGCGCCGCCTTCCCGGCCTGGGCGAGCGGCTGCACACCGGTCGCTCTCGCAACGATCAGGTCGCCTGCGACCTGCGGCTGTACCTCAAGCACGAGCTGCTCGCGTTGCACGCCGCCGCGGTCCGGCTGGCAGACGCGCTCGTTGCCTTCGCGGCCCGGCATCGCGGGGTGCTCTGGCCCGGCTACACTCACCAGCGCCGGGCCATGCCATCCTCGATCGGCCTGTGGGCCGGCGCCTACGCCGAGGGCGTGCTCGATACCGCCGAGGCGCTCGGGGGCGTCTGGCCGCTGGTGGACCGCTCGCCGCTCGGGAGCGCCGCCGGTTACGGCGTCCCGCTCCCGCTCGAGCGTGAGGTCGCGGCGCGCGCGCTCGGCTTTGCCGCGCTCGACCGGAATGTCGCGACGGTGCAGGGCGGGCGCGGCAAGCTGGAGGCGGCGGCGCTCTTCTGGTGCACCCAGCTGGGGCACGAGCTCGCGCGGCTGTCGCAGGACGTCATTCACTATAGTGCGGAAGAATACGGCTATCTCGTGCTGCCCGCCGAGCTGGCCACCGGCTCGAGCATCATGCCCCACAAGCGGAATCCCGACCTGTTCGAGCTGACCCGCGGCCGCGCCGCCGCGCTCGAGGGCGATCTCGTGGCCGTGCTCCAGATCAAGGGCAAGCTCGCCGGCGGCTACCATCGCGACTTCCAGTTGCTCAAGGAGCCGCTCATGCGTGGGCTCGAGCGCACCGGCGCGATGCTGGAGGTGATGGCGCAGTCCATCCCGCGCCTGGGCGTAGACCGGGCGCGGTGCGCCGTGGCGCTCGAGGGCGGCGCCCTTGCCACGGACGAGGTCATGCGGCGCGTCGAGGAAGGCCTCCCGTTCCGGACAGCCTATCGTCAGGTGGCGGCGGAGCTCAAGGCGGGTGACACTTTCCCGGCGCCGAGCCACGCGAAGATCATCGCCCGCCGCTCGTCAACCGGCGGGCTCGGCAATCTCGGACTCGACCAGGTGCGCGCCCGCCTCCGCCGCGCCCGAGCCTGGCAGTCCCGCGAGCGCAACCGTTTCGATCGCGCGATCCGCAAGCTCGCCGGCCGCACGCCCCCTGACCGCCCGCCCGCCCGCCCGTGACCGCCGACCGCCGCAAGCGTCACCTGAAGATTCTCGAGCTCATCAGCACCCGGGCAGTTCGGACGCAGGAGGAGCTGGCCGAGGCGCTCACGGCGGAGGGGTGGGAAGTGACGCAGTCCTCGGTGAGTCGCGATATCGCGGCGCTCCGGCTCATCAAGGTGGGCGGCGCCTACCGCCGGCCCTCGTCGGCCATCGTTCCGGCCGATCCCAACGTGCGCCGCATCGCCGACGGCGTCCTGGCTGCCGAGCCGGCCGGCGAGGCGCTTGTCGTGATCCACACCCCGCCGGGCGAGGCGAACCGGGTAGCGGTAGCGCTCGACCGGCTGGCGTGGCCGGACGTGGTGGGGACCCTCGCCGGCGACGACACCATCTTTCTGGCGGTGAAGGACGGACCGGCGCAGCGGCGGGTGCTGGGAGAAGTCCGGAAGCTGACCGGCGGATGAGACGAGCAGCCTTCTTCTTCTTCTGCGCCGCTGCCGTCGCCACCGGCGCCTGCAGCGAGAAGACCGGCGCGCTCACGGCGGCCCAGCAGCAGCGGCTCGACGCCGAGGGTATCGTCCGCCGCGCCGACGATCTGGACTTCCGCTACACCCACGATGCCGGCAGCCGCGAAGCCGGCTGGGAGGATCGGAAGGCGTCCATCATCGTGACGAAGCAGAGCGTCATCATCCACAAGAACGAGAAGCTAGGACTCGAGCTCGACCAGCACACCCGCCGGTTCGTGCAGGTGCGCCGGGATGGCGGACGCGTGCGGATCAGCGCGGGCAGCGGACGTTCGTCGGAGAGCTGGTCCTTCGTCCCGCCGGATGACGCGCCGGGTTGGGCGAACGACATCCGCGCGGTGATCCGCGGAGCATCGGGCCCTCACCTCAAGTGAAGCTGAACCGATGCGACAAAGGGCGGCCCGGGAGGGCCGCCCTTTTCGTGCGTCGCGCCGGCGTCCAGCGGCCGGTCAGGGCTTCACGTTAATCTTGTTGGAGCTCGCCGTGCCGAGCCCGGCGGACGCGTTCCCGTCGGCCACCGATCGTGCGACGACGATCACCGCTCCGGTGCTGGTGACGCACAGGTTCGAAGTCCAGACCGCATTGGTGGTTGCGGCAGTACCGTCCTGGCTGATCGTGCCCAGCGTTGTTTCCTCGGGTGGGACCACGGCCTTTACCTGAGTTCCAGGGTGGTCCGGGTCGGGCACGAGGTCCGCCGGATTACAACCCGTGTAGCCTGCGGCGATTCCGGCCGGCGTGACCTCGAAGATCTGGGTCCCGGTTCCGTTGTTGTTGGTCACCGAGAGCCGCACCGCGATGCCGCCAGCGGGCTCGCCGTCCGGCGTAGTCACGTTGACCGTGACGCCGAACCGCCCCGTGTTGACCTTGGTATTCGCCGGCGGCTGCTTCGTGAACTTCAGATTCACGGACGGCAGATTCTGGGCAGTGAATTTGTCGGACTTGGCGCCACTCGCCGAGCCGCCGATCGTTTTGGTGGCGACAACCACCGCGGCGTGCAGCGGTTCCGGGCTGAGCAGCCGGTCGGCGAAGACAGCCAACCGACCCACGAGTGCGAACCCGTCCCGCTTCCATCCGGAGAGCGCGACCGGCGGCGGCGTGCCGCACAGCGCTTCCGACTCCTTGACGCCGATGGTCCCCACGCTCTCCTGGTGAACCACGTCCGCGTCCAGGAAGTCCACCCCGGGGTGGACGCCCTGGCACAGGGCCACCACAGCGTAGGGCGAGAACGGGGTGTTCCGCCCGATGAGCTTCCAGTCGAAGCCATCGGTGACCGGCTGGCCGTAGACCAGGGTACGCTTGTTCCCGAGCACCGTCGGCCAATCCGAGCCGGACGGCGGAGCGATGACGGAGACGTTGCCGCCGACGGGATCGGTGAGCGTATTCAGCGAGGCGATGTTGCCGACCGGCGGCGCACTGGCATCAACGTCCGCGCTCCCGCCGCGCACGTAGAAGGCGCCTCCGTGTGGGGCGTCGAGCGCCGCGCTGAAATCGTACTGCGCGTCATCCGGCCAGCCCGCGAAATCGGTCTGATTCTTCGTGTCGTACATGCAGTTGACGGCCTGCTTCACCATGGTCTCGCCGACGTCGATCGGCCCGGCGCGTCCCGCGTCTCGCGAGGCCTGACCCGCCAGTGCCAACAGGGAATACCCCGCATCCCTGGCCCCCGCGGGGCCGCTCACCCCGTAGCCGTCCTGCATCGCCGTGATGAAGTCGCTGGCCGCCTTGCGATCATCACTGGTCTGGAAGTACGAGCCGGCCGAGTTGGAGAGGCTCGGGTTGCCAGTGAAGAGGCAGGCGTTGGGGGACGGCGCCTTGCCGAACGAGGGGCCTTCCTGCGGCGCGGAAGGCGGCGTCTCGTTGCACGCCGCCGCGGAGACCACCACCGCGACAGCGGCCGCGAGGCCGAAGAGCCGGCGAGCCATGATTCACGCTCCTGGGAGAATGTAGGTCCCGAGCGGAAGTGCGAGTGCTCAGGAAGCCATACATATAGCACCGAATGCGCCGCATGTCGATAGGCGGAATTCTCCTATCGATGGGGCGGTACTGGGCTGGCGCACAACCGCTTGGGCCCTGGTACCTCGGTGAGTGCAAGAACGTGCACTTAGACCCGAACGTGGCGAACCCGCCCAAGAAGCGTCGCGCAGGTACAGCAGCGCGAGCGCTGGCGCTCAGGAAGTAGCCGCCGGAATCCCGAGCAGCGACCGCCAGCGCGGATCGCTCCGGAGGTCCTGGAACCACCAGGTCTGATCCTTCGCCATCGAGGCCCGGCTCTGCGGGTTCGCCGCCACATAGGTGGCCAGAAGCCGGAGGGCCTCGTCCTTGTCGCCCATGATCAGCCGGGCCGCGGCCTCGACCTGAGCCAGGTCCCGCGTGGGGTCTACCGTCGCGTCCGCCCGCGCCCGCACCGCCACGGCGCGCGCACTGTCGGTCAGGCCGGCCCGGGCGATGGCCATCGCCACCAGCATCTGTCCCTGATGCCGGATGAACTCCCGGCTGCTGGCGGGGGCCAGCTTGACGTACTGGTCGAGCAGCTCCCAGGCCTTCGGCACGTCCGGCTTGACCCCCTTGAGGGCGAATAGCCAGAGCTGGCACTCCGTGAATCGGTGGTACTCGGGAAACCGGCGCTGTCCTTCCTGGCACCAGCGGGTGGACTCGGCCGCGTCCTCCAGGTCGAGCGATGCCTGGAACAGACGCCAGATCGTGACCCGCACCGTAGAAAGATAGGGGTCGGCCTCGTACGCCTTCATGGCCGCCAGCTTGGCCTCGGATGTCTGGGACTGGTTCATCAGCAGGTGGCTCAACCAGGTCCAGGCCACCGCGGCGTTCGGGTTCCCGTTCACCGCGCCCTGGAGATCCTGCTGGGCATCGGCCAGTAGCTTGGCGGCGGCGGCCGGGTCCGGCTCGAGGTTGATGAGGTACCGCCAGTAGCGTAGGGTGCCCCGAAGCTCGAGCCCATCCGGGTCGTTGGGCTTGAGGTCCAGCGCATGGTTCGCGTGCTTGAGGCCCTCGCCGAGCCACTTGCCGTAGACGTTCTTGTCCAGCCCGGATACGAGGTCGGTCTGCCGGTAGTCGAGCCAGCCGCGCATGACCGCCGGCGCGCTCCACTTGGGGTCCGCTGCCTCCGCGGCCCCCAGGATCGAGTCCGCCGCGAGCAGCCGCCGCCCGGCCGCGGCGGTATCGCCCGAGGCCAGCAGCGGATCGACGTCCTTGCTCGTCTGCTCGGCGCGCTGGAGCAGCTCCCAGGCCTTGGTGCTGGTCGTGCCCTGGCGGCTCTCGCGCAGCGTGATCTCCTGGCCGAGCTGCTGGCGGAGGAAGATCGAGACCTCCTTGGCCAGATCGTCCTGCAGCGCGAAGAGCTCCTCCCGCGGGCGCTCCAGCAGCTTGCTTCCGATCTCCTTGCCGGTCGTGGGGTCGATGAGCGACACGTCGACCCGCAGCCGGTTGTCCGCCTGCGCGACGGTCCCCTCCACCAGCGTTCCCACCCGCAGCGCGCGCGCGATGCTGTCGGGTGCCACCGTGGCCTTCTTGTACGGCAGTACGCCGTTCCGGGAGACCACCTGGAGCTGCGACACCTCGCTGAGCTCGTGAATCAGCGCTTCCGTGAGACCGTCCGCGAGGTAACCCAGCGAGTCGGAGCCCCCCCGGGGCTCGAAGTACATGACGGCGATGTGCGTGGGGTCGAGCCCCCCGTTCCCGCCAGCGCCGCCCGCCGCGCCCTCCTTATGCATCAGCTTCCAGCCCCCGAAGCCGAGCCCCAGGAGGAGCAGCAGTCCCCCCGCCGCGAAGGACCAGAATTTCGCTCCGCCCTCCCGGAATGCCGCCGCGGCCAGCTCCACCGGGGTCCGCCGCTCCGTCGCGGGCACCTCGCGCGAGCCGGTCCGCCGGGGCTGGGCCCCACTCCGCTGCCCCGACGCCCGGCGCGCCGCCGTCGACGCCCGCCGTTGCGCCGTTCGCGCCATCACCACGTCCGCCTCGGCCTCCGCCAGCGCCTCGGCGAATTCCTTCATCGTCTGGTACCGGTCCGCCGGGGTCTTTTCCAGCGCCTGCATTGCCGCGTCTTCGACCTCGTCGGGGACCGACGCCCGCACCACCTGGAGGCTCGGCACCACTTCCATGGAGTGCCGGGCCATGACTGCCATCGAGTTGGGGCCGGTAAATGGCGGCTGGCCGATCAGCAGCTCGTACAGCACGCAGCCGAGGCTGTAGACATCGCTCCGGGCGTCCACGTGGTCGCTGCCGAGGGCCTGCTCGGGACTCATGTAGTGCGGGGTGCCCACCGCCATGCCCGTCTGGGTCAGCTTCTCCCCGCTCGCTTCCACCGCCCGCGCAATCCCGAAATCCGCCACCAGCGCGTGCCCGCCCATCAGGAGGATGTTCTCGGGCTTGATGTCGCGATGCACGATGCCGTGCTCGTGCGCGTACTGCAGCGCTTCGGCGGCCTCGCGGGTGATCTGGAGCGCGTCGTGCAGCGGGAGCTGCTGCTCCTTGTTCAGCCGGTCGCGGAGCGACTCCCCCTCGACGAACGGCATGACGTAGTAGAGCAGCCCCTCGGCTTCGCCCGAGTCGTAGAGCGCCAGGATGTTGGGGTGCTGGAGGGTGGCGGCGACCCGGATCTCGCGGAGGAAGCGCTCGCCGCCGAGCGAGACGGAGAGCTCGGGCCGGAGCACCTTGATGGCGACCTGGCGCTCGTGCTTGAGATCGCGCGCAAGGTACACCGTCGCCATCCCGCCTTCGCCGATCTGGCGTTCGACGGCGTAGCGCTCCCCGAGCGCAGTGCGAAGCCGGTCGAGCGGGTTGGTCAACGAAGTGCCTCGAGATGCTGGAGCGAAGCGTGAAATAAAGCCGGGCGTGCGGCCGGGGGCCAGCACGATCTCGATGCTCTCGTCCTCCGAAGGTGAAAGGGGCCGCCCCCTCCGGAGCCACCCCTCCGTTTCCTGGTGGGGCGGGCGCCGTGAACGGCAGGAGATCCCGTAGCAAAGCGGGGTTTCGTCGGTACCGTGGCCGACCCGGGGGTTGGTGACCCAGGTTGGTTGTCCGGAGTCAGCCCCGGGCGCGTGACACGGCTGGCACTGCGGTCTAGCGGGTCAGCTCACCATCACGGCCGCGAGGGCGTCCCGCATCGCCGCCGCCGTCTGCCACCGGTCCTCGGGCGCCTTGGCCAGCGCGCGCCCGATCCCCGCCGCCAGCTCGGCAGGGATGCCGGGCTGAATGGTCCGGAGGTCTGGCGCCACCTGATTGAGATGCATCTGCAGCACGACGGCCTCGTTCCGGTGCACGAACGGCGGCTGACCGGCCAGGCACTCGAAGAGCACACAGGCGAGCGAATAGATGTCGCTCCGGAGATCGATCTCCTTGAGCGCCGTGATCTGCTCCGGACTCATGTAGGTCGAGGTGCCGACCGCGATCCCCGAACGCGTCAGCCGATCGCTGCCCGAGGCCCAGACCGCCCGCGCGATGCCGAAGTCGAGCAGCACGGCGCCCTGCGGCGAAACCACCACGTTCTCCGGCTTCACGTCCCGGTGGATGATCCCATGCTCGTGCGCGTGCTCGAGCGCGTCGAGCAGGTCGTCGGCCAGGCGGAGCGTATCGGCGACGGAGAGCGCCCGCCGGGTCGTCAGGAACTCCCGCAGCGTGGCGCCCTCGACGAACGTCATGACGTAATAGACCAGCCAATCGCGCTCACCCGAATCGAGCAGGTGGGCGATGTGCGGATGGTCCAGTTGTGAGGCCAGCTTGATCTCGCGCAGGAACCGGTCGGCCGCGACGCTGACCAGCAGCTCGGGGTGCAGGATCTTGAGCGCGACCTGACGGCCTCCCGGCTCTCGAGCCAGAAAGATCCGGGCATTCCCGCCCTTGCCGATCTCGCGCTCGACCTGATACCGCCCCTCGAACGCCTGGCGGACCAGGGCCAGCATGTCGCGGCGGATGGAACCGATCCTTGTGGGTGACTCTCGAATGGTTGCAGCACGGACGCTGCGGCGCAAGGAGGACGGAAGGTTGGAAGGACGGAAGGACGGAAGGACGGAAGGTGGTGCCGGTGCCGGCGCTCGCACCCCTTTCCGTCCTTCCAACCTTCCAACCTTCCCTACAAGAGCAGATCCGTCCTGACCCGCTTCCGGATGCCCCACCACAGCGCGCCCCACACGTTGGATTGCCGGATCGTAACGCTCGCCTCGCCGGTCATCCCCGGCCGCCAGCGCGTCCGCCCGCCCATCCCGATGCGCGCCTCGACTGCCCCGGACCCCGCGGCCGACAACTGCGCGACCCCCGTCACCCGTTCGTCCATCGTCCGGCCGTCCGCGTGGAACACCAGCCGGGCCCGCTGCCCGGTGCGTACCCGGGTCGCCCCCGCGCCGGTGAGTGCGATGCGCACCTCCAGCGAGTCGGGCTGCCCCAGTTCCACCAGCGGCTGCCCCAGGCTCACCCACTGGCCCCCGAGCTCCTCCGGCCGTCTGGTGGTTACCACCCCTGGAGCCAGGGCTCGTATGGTCAGGGCCTGCTGTTGCACGATCATCCCCTCGAGCCGCGCGGCGTCGGTGGCGCGTTCGGCTGCGAGCCGCCCCACCTCGGCCGTCCGTCCGGCCGCGCGCGCCTGCGCCTCGCGCGCCGTCAGCGAGTCCACCCGCCGGGTGGCGGCGAGCGCGGCGCGCTCCATGTCGAGATCCCGCAGCGCGACGAGGGGCATGCCGGCCTCGACCCGGGTGCCTTGGCGCACGTACACCTCGGACACGATTCCGCTGTCAGGCGCGGTGAGCGGCAGCGAGAGTGCCGGGGCGAGGGCGAACGGTCCCGCCACCGTGATCGGCCGGGGCACGAGCGCGCCGAGCACGAGCAGTCCCGCCGCGCCGGCCAGAAGGCGGTTCCGGAGAGGCTGCGTCGCGACGCGTGCCCGGAGGTCGCGCAGGCCGCCGGCGGCGGTCCGGGCCGCGCTCCGGATCGTATGCCGGGCCATCATCCAGACGCCGAGCGCGAACAGCACCCCGCCCGCGAGGCCGAGGGCGCGATCCAGCCAGCCATACACCGTGCCGGCCACCACGAGCATGATCGAGCTGATGTACCACGCCCCCAGCACGCCGTAAATGAGGAAGATCCGCTGCTCCCGCTCGTCGGCCGCCGGGGCGGGGAGGTCGAGCCGGAACACGCGCGTCTTCACCAGCCAGCCGAGGTGGGCAAAGGCGCGCTGCCGGAGGTTGGGCACCTCGAGGTAGTCGCTCAGCGCGAAGTAGCCGTCGAGCGGAATCAGCGGGTTGGCGTTCATGACGACCGTAGTGACCCCGCCGATGAGCACCGCGGAGAGCGCGATGTGCGAGATCAGCGTGTTCGGATCGGTTGCCCACCAGACGATCGCGGCCAGACTCGCGGCCACGAGCTGGATCCACGAGCCCGCCGCCGTCACCCAGAGCCGCGCCTTGAGCTCGGGGAAGGTCCACGCATCGTTCACGTTGCAGAAGAACGCCGGCTCGAAGTAGAGCAGCATCGCGCCGATCTCGTGAACCTGACCGCCGAAGTGCTTGCAGGTGTAGCCGTGCCCCAGCTCGTGGACCACGATGATGACGGTGGCGGTGGACCACAGGACGAACAGCTCCCACGCGGAGTAGCGGAAGTGATAGAGATTGCCGAACGCGGTGGTGAGCTCGGGCCATTTGAGGGCGAGGACCAGGAGGTAGATGGCGAACAGGAACACCGAGGCCACGAGAAAGCCGCGGGTGAACATCCACCGGATGTACGGGATGGTGCGGTCCATGAAGTGGTCGGGGTCGCCCACCGACCAGCGGAGCCGCAGGATGTCGCCCTTGAAGGGCCCGGTGGCGAGCCGCTGCCGGCGCTGCGCGCGGAGCCGCTCCATCATGAGCACGGAACGCTCGCCCAGCGTGCGCTCGAGCAGCCCCATGGTCTTGAGCTTGCCGGCGAAGCCCTCCACCGCTCCGGCCGACACGCGGAGCCCGGACGCGACCAGGTCCTCCGCGATCTCCGCGGCGCTGCGGGTGCCGTCGAACCGCTGAATGACGTTGACCTCGACGGGACGGAACCGGAAGTACTTGCGCGTCCGGGGGTCCTTCAGGATGAAGCTCTGCTCGCCGCGGTAGGTCTGCTCCACCAGCGTGAGGTCGTTCCGGAGCTTGGGTGCGGCGCTCACGGGGCCGCCTTCACCACCTTCTCGCCCGCCGCGATGCCGCTCAGCACCTCGACCCGGTCGCTGTCGAGGTCGCCGCCCAGGGTGACGGCCCTGAGCGTCGTCCGGCCGTTCTCCTGCACCAGCGCATAGCCGTCCCGGGCTACCGCCGCACGGGGGATCGCCAGGACCCGCCGCCGCTCGGCGCCGAGCTGGACGGTGACGCTGCTGCCGGGCGTGAGCGACGTGCCGGACACGAGCTGCAGCACCAGCTCCCGGGTGCCGCTGGCGGCATCGAGCACCGGAGACGCGCGCACCACGCGCGCCCGGGCGGTCGCGCCGCCCGCCGCGAGCACGCGAGCCTCTGCCCCGACCCGGAGCCCGCCCGCGGCTCCCTCGGGGACGTGTACCGTGGCCAGCACCGGCGCGAGCGCGGTGACGCGGAAGAGCGAATCGCCCGCGTTCACCAGCCGCTGCACCCGGGCCATGCGCGCGGTGACCACCCCGGCGAACGGTGCGATGATCCGGGTGAGGTCGTAGTCGCGCTGCGCCTTCCGGACCGCCAGCTCGGCATCGCGGTGCTCGAACTCCACCTGCTCGGAGTCCGCGCGCGTGACCACGCCCGCGTTCGCGAGGGCGCGCTGCCGCTCGACTCGCTGCGACGCGTTCGCGGCCTGTTCCCGCGCCTGCGCAAGGGCGATCTCCTGGTCGGTGCTTTCGAGCTGGGCGAGCGGCTGGCCCGCCGATACCCGCGCGCCCATGTCTACCAGGATGCGCTCGACGATGCCCGACGACCGCGCCACCACCGCCGCGTCATGTTCCACGTAGAGCTGCGAGGGCAGGGTGAGCGGGCGATTCACCGTGGTGCTCTCGGCCGTCGCGACGCTGGCCACCGGCGTCGCCGCGAGCGTGGCGGCGGTCTGCGCCGGCGGCGGCGCCTCCCCGCCGCCGCACGCGAGCAGCCCGACGAGCGCCACGGGATAGGTAGTGAAGCGGGTCACGACCAGATCCTCCACCAGAGGAGTCGGGCCCAGCGCGCCGGGCCCCGGACCAGTCGGGCGGCCGCCGAGGCCGGATCGGTGAGTACGCGAACGTAGGCGACCATGCTCGGCTTGAGGACGCCCTCGGGGTTGGCCACGATGGCGCGGACCGGGTAGCGGACCTCGCCGGCCGAGTCCACGGCGACGGGCGCCACCGAGCGCACCTGCCCCGTGAACGTTCGTTGCGGCATCGCGTCCACCCGGAGCCGCACTTCCTGCCCCGGGCGCACCCGGCCGATGTCCTGCTGCGCCACCCCGAAGTCGAGCTCGAGCGAATCGGTCCGCCCGATCGTGAGGAGCAGGTCGCCCTCCTCGAGCGAGCTCCCCACGCGGTCCTGCACGTGCGGCGTGAGGACGGTTCCGCTCACGGGCGCCCGCAACGTGGTGAGCCCGATCTCCTCGTCCAGCAGCGCGACCTCGCGCCGAAGTGCCTCGCCACGGGACCGCTGCAGCCGTTCTTCCGAGGCATCGCCCCGGCTGGCGGCCAGCACGGCCAGCCGGTCGGCCGATACCGCCTCCGCGGCGGTCGCCTCGCGGTCCGCCCGGAGTGCCGTCGCGCGCAGGTAGGCCACCGGCGTCCCCCGCGCCACCACGCTCCCCTCGGCCACCGGAAGCCGCTCGATGACGCCGGCCACGAGCGCCCGCACCGGGGCGAACGCCGTGGCCCGGAAGCTCGCCTCGTCACCCGGGACGCGGAACGGCCAGCGCACGAGCACCAGCAACGCCACGGCGATCGCGATGGCGGCGGCGTAGATCTGGAGCCGCCGCTTCGGCATTGCGCGCAATGCCTCGCGTTTGGCCGCGAGGGCGCCGAGCGCGTCCACCATCGGCACCTGGTGATAGAGCTGCGCGTTCCGGAGCGCCACGGCCGTCTGGTTGGAGAGGATGGCCGCCACCTCGCGCTGGGTGGCCGTGGCGAAGTCCGGCGTGGCCGACTCGAACACCAGGACGCCCAGCACCCCTTCCTCGTCCTTGAGCGGAAGGTACAGCCCGCTCTCCACGCCGTCGGTTTCGAGGTCCTGGCCGAAGATGGTCACGAACATCCGCTCGGCGTCGGAGCCGGGCGCCACCCGTTCGCTCAGGTAGAGCGGCTCGCCCCGGCCCGCGGCCCACTCGGCGCGGGCGACCAGGTCCTGCAGCTTGGGGTCCTTGGGATCGACCGTCTCCTCGCCCGCCACCGCGCGGATGTCGCAGCGGCCCTTTTCGTAGAGCGCGACGGCGGCCCGATCGAACGGGAGCGCGCGCGACGCGAGGTTGACGACCGACTGGAGCACGCGGTCGAGATCGAGTGTCGCCGTGATCTCGCGGCTGATGTCGAGCAGGAGCGCGAAGTCGCCGGCGCGCTTCTCCGCGGCGTGGAGCTGGGCGTTCCGAAGCGCGAGGGCGCCGGTCGCCGCAAGCCCCTCGAGCAGCTCGCGGTCGTGCTCGTCGAACGCGCCGGCGCCGCTCAGCTTGCCGGCGACCTGGATAGCCCCGACGGTGATGCCGTTGGCTACCATCGCAGTGGCCATGACGGTGAGCGCGAGCGCATCGCTCGGACGATCGAGCCGCTCGTCGAATCGCGGATCGGCCACGGCTTGGGTGACGATCGTCGTCCGCTGCTCCTGCGCCACGTCGCCCACGAAGCCGGTGCCGACCGGCACCTCCGCCCCGACCAGGTGGTCCCCCCGCCCGCCGATCGCGATCCGGCAGCGCAGTACGTCGCCGTCGGCCATCCAGATCGAGCCCCCCTCGGCGCCGACCGCCGCGAGGACACGATGGAACACCTTCGGCAGGAGCTCATCGAAGTCGAGCGACGCGCCGAACTCCAGGCTGATGGAATGCAGCAGCCGGAGTCGCTCGACTTCTTCTCTCAGCTCGTCGGCCGACGTGGTGGGAGCGCTCATGGCGTGTGGTGACTCGGCGTAAACGAAAGGCTCCGGCTTCCAGGTGGACTGGAGGCCGGAGCCCGAACCGGCGGCCCATTTGGGGGCCGCCGAAAAGAGGAGGTTAGTGCGCCTTCATCGGCGCAATCTTCTCTTCGAGCTCCTCGACACCCAGCTCGACGTCCTTGGACGGAACCGGCTTCTTCGGCTGCTGTTCTGGGGTTTTGGTCCGGGACTGCTCGTCGTGCTTGCTCATGATAGCGCTCATTTCGTTGAAGGTCGAGGGGGACCGGGGCGTCGGTTCGGGTCTACTTGTTGTTGAAGAGCTTGGCCGGCGCGATCCGGGCCTCGAGCTCCTCGACCGAGAACTCCACCGCCTCGGCATCCTTGCCCGTCGCGTTCCGGATGGCGGTCTTCTGCTCGGGGGTCAGATCGATCCGGAGATTGTCCTTGGCGTTCGACATGGGGCACTCCTGGGTGGTAAAGGGCTGACGGTGTGGGCCGGCGCGGCCAGCAACAACTGGAAGCGAAGCTAGGGGCGCACCGTGAAAACATCGTGAATACGCCCTTGCCCTTCCGGGAATTGCCGGTACGTTCAACCTGTCCTCCCCAAGGACAACCGCTGTCTACCTGCTACGCCCTACGCCTGTTGGGAGCACCTGCCCTCGTCACTCCCGAGGGGACACCGGCCGCGCCGCTGCTGGGGGCCAAGCCCATGGCGCTGCTCGCGTTCATGGCCCTCGAGAGGCGCGTGCACACCCGCGAGTCGCTGGCGGGACTGCTCTGGGGTGACTCTCCGGAGGCCGAGGCCCGGGGGTCGCTGCGCCAGGCCCTGAAGCAGCTCCGGGAAGCGCTCGGGGCGGGGCTTCGCACCGAGCGGACCCGGATCGAGCTGACCGCCCCGCTCGCCTGCGACGTGCTGGAGTTCCGGGAAGCGGCCGAACGCGAGCCGGCCCGGGCCGCCGGCTTCGAGGTGCCGAGGTTTCTGGAGGGCTTCTCGGTCCGGCGCGCGCCGTTGTTTGACGAGTGGGTTGCCGCCACGCAGGCGGTGCTCCTCCGGGAGTACCACCAGGTGCTCAGTCGGTTGGGGCGTGAGGCCGTGAGCCAGTGGCGCTGGCGCGATGCGGTCGAGCTGGCCGACCGCTGGCTCGCGACCGATCCGGTGTCGGACGAGGCGGCACACCTCGCGATCGAAGCCCGCTATCTCTCAGGCAATCGCGCGGCGGCGCTTGCGCGATTCGGTGAGTATCGTGCCTTGCTCGCGCGCGAAGCGGGGTGCGAGCCGAGCCGGGCGCTCCAGGCGCTGGTGCGCCGGGTGGAGGCCGACCGGAACGGAGCCGAAGCGCGCCCGATCACCGACGAATGGTACGTGCACGCCCCGTCCTTCGAGGCGAGTCTGGTGGGACGCGAGGCGCCCTGGAAGCAGCTCACCGCCGCATGGAAGCGCACGGCTCGCGGCCGGAGCGGCATCGTGCTCCTCGAGGGCGAGTCGGGCGTGGGCAAGTCGCGCCTGGCGGACGAGTTCCTGCGCTGGTCCGTAGCCGAAGGCGCCACCGTGCTGCGCGGGCAAAGCCATGAGGGCAGCCTCGGCATTCCCTATGAGCCGGTGGTCGAGGTGCTGCGCGGCGCGCTCGACGCCCCGGGCATCGCCGGGACCGCGGCCGAGTGGCTGGTGGAGGTGGGCCGCCTCGTGCCCGAGCTCCGCGAGCGCTTCCCCGGGCTTCCCGGAGGAGCCGCGCCCGATCCCGCGGACGGCTGGCGGCTCTTCGAGGGCGTGGCTCAGCTCCTCGCCGCGGTCGCGGCGGAGCGCCCGCTCGTCGTGCTGATCGATGATCTCCAGTGGTGTGACGAGGACAGCTGCAACCTGCTCCGCTTTCTCATCCGGCGGCTCGAGCGCTCGCCGGTGCTCTGGCTCGGGCTCCTGACGCTGGGCGAAGTCGAGCGCGACGCGCCCGCCGCCAGGCTCTGCCGGGTGCTCCGGGCCAAGGCGCACGCCGAGGTCGTCGCGATCGGGCCGTTGAGCGAAGAGGAGGTATGGCAGATGGTGCGCGAGATGGGACACGTCAGCGCGCCGAGCGGCGGCCGGCGCTTCGCCGGCCGGCTCTTCCGGATCACTGCCGGCAATCCGTTCTACATCATCGAGTTGCTGAAGACCATGTTCGCGCAGGGCCTGCTCGCGATGGAGGAACAGACGGGGGAGTGGACAGTGTCGTCGGAGGCGGTTGGCGCGGGGTGCGAGCTGCCTGTCTCGCAGACGGTGCAGGACGCCATCTCCGAGCGGGTCGAGCGGTTGCCGGACGAGCTCCGCGACGTATTGATCACCCTCGCGGTCAGCGGAGTGGGGTGCCGCCCGGATGTGCTCTCCCACGTCCACGGCATCTCGCGCCTGCATGCCGCGTCGGACGGGGATGCCCTGGTGCACCGACGGCTGGCGGTCGAGGAGGCGGGCACCTACCGATGCGCCCACCCGGTCATCGCCCACATGGTCCGTGACGGGCTCACCGCTTCGCGCCGGCAGGAGGTTCACCGGAGCCTCGCGCTCGCGCTGGGGCTCGTCCTCCGGCCGGAAGAGGCATCGGCCGCCGCCAGCGAGCTGGCCCGGCACGCCGACCGGGGAAGCGAGCCGGGGCTGGCCTACCGCTACGCGCTGCTCGCCGCAGAGGGAGCGGTGTCGCGTTACGCGTACACGGAGGCGCTCTCCTGGCTCGACCTGGCGGCCTCGTCCGCGCGCGAAACCGCCGAGAGCGAGCTGGTGGACCGGCGGACCGCCGACGTCCTGGAGCAGGCGGGCTGGCGCGAGGCGCCGGGCGGGCGGGCGCCACCGGTGACCCGCGAGATCGTTACGGAAGATCTGGATCTGCGCGTCCGCGGATGATAGGATCTCACGATGTCCCCCAAGGAACCCATGCGCTCTCACCGGCGTGACGCCCGCTTCGCCCTCGTGTTGGCTTGCCTCCTCGCCGGCACGGCGTGCGACTCGATCAACCTCCCGGCGCTGCCGGCCCGGGCGGGCGATGCCACCGTGCACGACAGCGCCGCGGCCACGCCGGCCGCGAAGACCCGGCGCGGGGCCAAGCCGGCGGCGGCGGACCCGGCGCTGGATGCCGGGCGCTTCGGCCAGATCCGCCGGGGGCTCCGGCGGCTCGTGGCCGCTGAGGAGAGCTTCTATGCCGAAAACGGCGCCTACACCGAGGACCTGAGCCGCGTCGGTTTCGCCCCCGAAGGGGAAACCGGGATACGGTTCCTCTGGCTGTCGCGGGATGGCTGGGCCGCGAGCGGCACGCATCCGGACCTGCCGGGCCGAGATTGCGTCATCTACGTGGGCCGGGCGCATGCGGCCCCGACGACACTCAAGACGGTGCGCTCGGGAAGGGAAGGCGTGCCGGTCTGCGACCCACCCCCGGTCATCCGGCCAGCCGCCTCTCCCAGAACTGCCACGGCACCTGCAGCACCCGCCCCTGCCACGGCGGCACCGCCGGCACCACCGCCGGCGGCCACATCGGCGGCAAACCCCGCGTTGCCGGACACCGGCAGTGCGCTCGACGCCGTCGACCCATCGGTGCAGATGCGGGTGGATCTCCGCAATCTGGTCCGCTCGCAGGATACCTACTTCGGGCTGCAGGGCGTCTACGCCCGCCGCACCGAGCCATTCGCGCTGCAGTACCTGTGGCACCGCGGCGTCACCATCACCATCCTCAGCGCGAACGACGCGTCCTGGTCGGCCAAGGCCACCTCGGCCAGGCGTCCGGGGAAGAGCTGCGTGATCTGGCTGGGAGCGGTGCCGCATCGTCCGGCCACCGAGGCGCAGCGACGCGTCCCCGAACGGCCCGGGATACCGGTCTGCGACGACTGACGCCGGGGCCGCCGCCGGACTGCTAGACCGTTCGGGAGAACCGCTCCGGGGAGACATCGGTCGCCCCGGCATCGAGCTGCATGGCGAGATTCCGCAGGAAGAAGCGGCCGGTAGCCGTGACGGCGAGCCGGTCCGGGTCGAAGCGCAGGAAACCCTCGTCGGCGAACGGGCGGAATCGCGCGAGCGCCTCATCGCCGCCGAGCGGCCCCAGCCAGGCGTAGGGCAGCTCCAGGGTGCGGAGCCGGCCAAAATGAAAGGCCCCAAATCGAGCGCGCCCTCCCACCAGTTGGCGGGAGGGCGCGGAACAACGCCGTGGGGCTTGGTCTCAGGTGATGCGGCGGGTCATGGGCGCGATCCGCTCTTCCAGCTCCTCGACGCCGAACTCGATGGCCCGGGCGTCCTTGCCCGTGGCGGCCTTGACCTGAGCCTTCTGCTCTTCGGTCAGTTCGATCCGGATGTGATTCTGGTCGGACATGGTGCGCTCCTGGCGTGGGTAGGCAGCCAAACGACTCGGAAGCAGTCTACCGCGCCTCCGTGAATTCCGGGTGAATTTGCTGTGCCGCGCTCGTGAACTGGCTGCAGGACTCATCGTGCCGGCCCGCCGCCCGCGCCGGCCCGGCGCGCGAAGTCGGTCCAGAACTGCTCGGTCAGTCTCCGCGCGGTGCCCTCGAGCAGACGCGCCCCCACGCCGGCCACGGCACCGGTGAACGCGCTGGTGGCGGTCCAGCCGAGCCGGGTCCTGCCGTGGTCCGCATCTTCCAGCCGGAGCGACGAGAGCACCTCCACGGCCGAGCCGGGTGCGAGGCCCCGCGCGCGCATCTTGAGCGCCCGCCCCTCCACGATGTCGAACAGCTCGACATCCAGCTTGAATCGCAGCTTCACCGGCCCGATGCCGAGCGCCGTGATGACCCTGAAGTGCGTCGGGTCCACCGGCTCGACCGATTCGACCCCGGGGCCCGAGGCGGCAACGAAGTTCGGATCCCGCAGTTTCCGCCAGACTGCATCGCGGGGGGCCGTGATTTCGGGCGCACCGGAGAAGTGGAGTTCCATGGCGAAGCTCTCGAGGCAGGGTCCCGGGAGGGTCCGCTTCCCCCACGCCGGCGCGGACTTGACCCGTCGGGCCTCCCCCGGTAAAGTGCCTGTCCCCATTCGACATGACCTTGGGGTGTAGCTCAATCGGCAGAGCGCCCGGCTGTTAACCGGGAGGTTGCTGGTTCGACCCCAGCCGCCCCAGTGGGCCCGAGCGGCTCGCGCCTCGGCGCGAGCCGCTCGGACTCCCTTCCACCCTGTCCTCCGCTCACGCCACGTTCAGCACCATGAACGCGAAGTGGCATCCGCTCCCCACCAGCACCAGCAGGTGCCAGATCTCGTGGTGGCCGAACACTCCGGGGAATGGGTCCGGACGCTCGCGGGTGAAGATGATCGCACCGACCGTGTATGCCACCCCGCCGCCGACCAGCCAGGCGAGTCCTCCGGCACCCACCGCGGACGCCAGCGGCACCGCGGCCAGAAGTGTCATGTAGCCCATGGCCAGGTAAATCGCCGTGGAGATCCACGTGGGGGCGTCGAGCCACCAGATCTTGAACGGGATTCCGGCGACGGCGATCGTCCACGCCGCACCGAGGAGCAGCAGCCCTGTCCGGTCGTGCAGCGTAACCAGCGCCACCGGGGTATACGTCCCCGCGATCAGGAAGTAGATGGCGATATGATCCAGGGTCCGGAGCGGCCGGAGCCGGTGCTTGGGCAGCGGTAGCGCGTGGTAGACCGTGCTGGCACCGTAGAGCAGGATGAGCGAGGCGCCATATACCGCGAATGCCACCGTCTGGGCGGAGCTGCTGGCCAGTTGGAGCAGCGCCACCGTGCCTGCCGTGGCGAGCATCAGCCCGACGAAGTGCGACCAGGCATTGACGGGCTCGCGGATGCGCATCGAGGCAATCTAATTGCCGGCTGTCTTGGTGGTGAATACAGCCGTGATTTCCATGGGCGCGGCCGCTCCCTTGTCGCCCGGCGGGCGCTGACCTAGGGTTGAAGCGTGCGCATCGCCCTCTTTTCCGAAGTCTACTGGCCGATGGTGAGCGGGGTCGGGGTGACCCTGCTTCGGCTCACCGAGGCGCTCCGCGCGCGCGGCCACGAGGTCCGGGTCTACAGCGCCACCTACCCGCTCCCGCCCGGCGTGCCCGACCGCCCCGAGGTCCGCCGCTCGCCCAGCGTCCCGTTTTTCCTCTATCCCGACGTGCAGTGGGCCTTTCCGCGGCTCCGCGAGATCGTGGAGGATCTCGCCCGCTTCCAGCCGGACATCGTTCATGTCGCCACCGAATTTTCGCTCGGCATCGCCGGCCTGAAGGCGGCGCGGCAACTGGGCATCCCGCTGATCGCCTCCGCGCACACGGACTACGACCAGTACGCGGCGCGCTACGGGGTTACCTGGGCGCTTCGGGCCGGATGGCACTACCTGCGCTGGTTCTACGGCCAGGCCCACCGCGTGCTTTGTCCCTCGCGGATCTACGAGCAGGCGGTTCACCGCCACGGTGTGACGCACACGGGCATCTGGAGCCGGGGGGTGGACCCGCAGGTCTTCTCGCCCGGCTTTCGAAGCGAGGTGTACCGCACCGGCTTCGGAGTGGGTCCGGACGACGTGCTGGTGACCTACATCGGCCGGATCGCGCGGGAGAAGAATTTAGGCCTCCTGCTGGAGGCCTGGGAGCAGCTCGCCCCCGAGCGGGGCGGCGCTAAACTGGTGCTGGTCGGCCGCGGCCCGCTCGAGGATGACATCCGCCGGCGCGCCATCCCCGGCGTCCACGTCACCGGGCTGCTCCAGGGGCCGGCGCTCTCGGCCGCCTATGCGTCGGCCGACGTTTTTGCGTTTCCGTCCGCCACCGAAACGTTCGGCAACTCCCTGCTGGAGGCCATGGGGTCGGGGTTGCCGTCGCTCGTCGCTGGGTCGGGTGGGGTCCTTGAGTTCGCGGTGCACGGGGAAAACGCGCTGCTGGTGCAGCCGGACAGCACCGCGGCCATCGCGACCGCGCTCCGGCGGCTGCTGGCCGACGGCGACCTGCGCCGCCGACTCGGCGAGGGCGCGCTCCGCACGGCCCGCGCGCGTGACTGGGACGCCGTGTACGACGGACTGCTCCGGGACTACGCCGAGGTCGTGGCGGCGCGCGGGCAGACCCGGGCCGCCTAGCGGGCCCCTACCTCCGCAGGACCAGGTACGCCACTGCCGCCATCGCCGCGCTCATCGGAATCGTGAGGATCCAGGCCCACACGATCCGCGTCGCCACGCCCCAGCGCACGGCGGAGATCCGGTTGGCCGCGCCGACGCCCACGATGGCGCCGGTGATCGTATGCGTCGTGCTCACCGGAACGCCCAGATAGGACGAGAGCAGGATCGAGAGGCCGCCCGCGGTCTCGGCGCAGAACCCGCCGAAAGGGCGGAGCTTCGTGATCCGGCTCCCCATCGTCTTGACGATCCGCCAGCCGCCGAGCGCCGTGCCGAGACCGATCGCACTGTAGGCGGAGAGCTCGACCCAGAGGGGGATGTGGTCCGCCCGGGGCACGTGCAGATGGGCCATCCAGCCTGTCTGGTGGACGAACAGCGACTGGGTGGATACCAGGAGCCCGACGATGATGCCCATCGTCTTCTGTGCGTCGTTGGCGCCGTGGCTCAGCGAGTAGAGCGCCGCCGAAAGCAGCTGCAGGCGGCGGAACACGCGATCCACGGGGCCCGGCGGGGCGCCGTGGAGGAGCCACGAGAGGGCCACCGTCAGGATGAGCGCGAGCACCATCCCCATGAGCGGGGCCAGGAAGATGAACAGGAGGGGCTTGATCCAGCCGGCGAGCTGGAGTGCCGGGAAACCCGCCTTGGCGATCGCCGCGCCGCCCAGCCCGCCCATCAGGGCGTGACTCGACGAGCTCGGCAGGCCGAAGTACCAGGTGATGATGTTCCAGACGATGGCGCCGAGCAGCGCGCCCAGAATGAGGTCGGGGTCCACCACCGACGGCGCGATCAGCCCCTTGCCGATCGTCTGGGCCACCGCGGTGCCGACGACGAACGCCGCCATCACGTTGAACGCCGCCGCCCAGAGCACCGCGACGCCGGGCGACAGCACCCGGGTGGAGACCACCGTGGCGATCGAGTTGGCGCTGTCGTGAAATCCGTTGATGAAGTCGAAGACGAGCGCGACGCCCACGATCGCGAGGACGTACACCACCTCGTGCGGCATGTTCACGCGTGCTTGATCGAAATCGATTCCAGCACGTTCCCGGCATCCTCGATGTAGTCCAGTGTCTTCTCGAGGTTGTCGTAGATCTCCTTCCACTTGATGACCTGCAGCGCGTCGGGCTGGCCCTCGAACAACCGGCCGAGCCACTCGTGGTACAACGAGTCGCCCTCCTCCTCCAGCCGCTTGACCTGAACGCAGGCCTCGAGCACCACGCCGGCCTTGTTCTTCTCCAGCGATTGCACCGCCACCTGGAGCTGCTCGCTGGCGCGGATGATGACGTCCGCGATGAGCGTCGCGCCGTCGGGCGCTTCGCCGGCCCGGAACATCTGCAGCCGCCGGGCGGTGCCGTCGATCAGGTCGATCACGTCGTCCAGCCGGGAGGCGAGGAGGTGGATGTCCTCGCGGTCGAGCGGGGTGATGAAGACCCGGTCGAGCCGGGTGACCACCTCGTGCGTCACCTGGTCAGCCTGGTGCTCGAGCCGCTTGATCTGATCGACGATCGCTCCCCGCCGGTTCTGGTCGGCCTCCAGCAGCGCCTGCTGCAGCCGGGCCGCCTCCACGGTGAACGTGGCGACCGCGCTGAACAGGTCGAAGAACTTCTCGTCGCGAGGGAGCAGGCGCATGGGCGGTCCTGGTAGCGGGCGGCGTGAAGATAACGCGTTGCCGTGGCCCGGCACAGCCGCGGACGGCTTCCTTGACGGGCCACGTTTCCGGGCCACATTCTCCGGGGTGACCCACGCCAGCCCGTCGCTGCTGCCTGACAGCCCTCCCGATGAGGGGTTCGACCGCCTCACCCGGCTGGCCGCCCGGTTGCTCGGTGCGCCCTCGGCGATGATCACCTTCCTGCGCGACGATCACGCCTTCTTCCAGAGTGCGGTCGGGCTGCCGGAGCCCTGGGCCACGCGGCGGCGTGCACCATTGTCGCTCTCCTTCTGCCGCCACATCGTGACCTCGGGCGCGCCGCTGGTCGTGGACGACGCCCGCAAGCACCCCTTGGTGCGGTCCAGCCCGGCCATCCGGGAGCTGGGCTGGATCGCCTACGCCGGGGTGCCGCTCGCCGCGCCCGGCGGCCAGCCGTTGGGCGCGCTCGCCGTGGCCGACTCGCTGCCGCGGCTCTGGTCGCCGCGGGACGTCGCGCTGCTGGAGGATCTCGCCGCTTCGGTGATGGCGGAGCTCGAGCTCCGGGCGCGGCCGCCGGAGGAGGCTGTGCTCGCCCCGACGCACGCGGCGCCCCCACCGGACCCGGCTGCCCGGGTGTTCGGCGCCGCCGCGCTCCCGATGGGCCTCATCGGCCCCGACGGCCGCTGGCTCCGGGTCAACCGGGCGCTTGCCGGCCTGCTCGGCACTACGCCCGAGGCGCTCACCGGCTGCCCGGCGGAGGCGTTCACCCACCCGGCCGATCGGACCGCCGACCGCGAGGCCGTGCGCCTGCTCCTGGCCGGCGAGTGCGCGAGCTACAGCGCCGAGAAGCGCCTGCTCCGGCAGGGCGAGGAGCCGGTCTGGGTAGTGAGCACGGTGACGCTGCTCCCCGGCGAAAATGGGGCGCCCGGACCGCTGCACGTCGCCTACCACGATATCACCGACCGCAAGCAGGGCGAGCAGGAGCTCCGCCTCCGTGAGGAGCGCTACCGGGTCGCCGCGGAGTCGACCGGGGACGCCGTCTGGGACTGGGACCTGCTCACCGACCGGATCGTCTGGAGCGAGCGCTCGGGCGGACGCTTCGGGTACCGTCGGCATGGAGGGGGCACCACCGCGGCCTGGTGGTACGAGCGCCTCCACCCCGACGATCGCGAACGCGTGGTGAGCGGGATGCAGACGGCCATCGCCCGCGCGGCGGAGGAGTGGACGGAGGAGTACCGGTTCCGCCGGGCGGATGGGAGCTGGGCGCACGTGCGGAGCCGCGCCGCCATCGTGCGCGACGAGGCGGGCGACGCGGTGCGCCTGGTGGGCGCGGTCCGGGACGTCACCGAGGAGACCCGTGCCGCGCTCCTGGCCCGGGGCCAGAGCCGGCTGCTGGAGCAGATCGCCGTGGGCCTCGAGCTCCCGGCGGTGCTCGAGCGGATCGCCCGGTTCGCGGAGGCGCACGGGAGCGATCTCGTCGCCTGCGTGCTGCTGCTCGATGTGGACGCCGGTCTGCTCCGCCCGGCGGCCGCGCCGAGCCTCCCGTCCGAAGTCCGAGCTGCGCTCGCGCGGCCCGTCACCAGCCGCGACCCCGTCGCGGTGCCCGATCTCGAAAGCGCGGCCGAAGCTCATGGGCGTGGGCCCCTCCTCGACCTCGGGCTCCGCGCGGCCTGGTCGACGCCGCTTATCGCCTCCGATGGCGGGCTCCTCGGCGTGCTCGACCTCTACTGCCGCGAGGCACGCGCCCCCGACGATGACGACACCCTCCTGATGGAGATCGCCGGCCACCTGGCCGAAATCGCCATCGAGCGGGAGCGCGGGCAGGAGGCGCTCGCGCGCGGCACCCGGGTCCTGGAGCAGGTGCTGGACAGCCTGCCGATCGGGGTGTGGGTGCTGGATGGAGAGGGCAGCATCATCTTCGGGAACCCGGCCGCCCGCGCCATCTGGGGCGGCGCGCGCTACGTCGGGCTCTCGGGCCTGGGGGCGTATCGTGGCTGGCGTGTGGACACCGGCGCGCCGATCGCCGCCGAGCAGTGGGGCGCGGCCCGGGCCATTCTCCAGGGCGAGACCTCGCTCGACGAACTGGTCCGGATCGAGGCCTTCGACGGCGTGGAGCGGACCATTCTGAGCTCGGCCGTCCCGCTCCGGAGCCTGGCCGGAGAGGTCGTGGGCGCCATCCTGCTGCACCAGGACGTGAGCGAGCAGCGGAAAGGCGAGGAGGCGCTCCGCCGGAGCGAGGCGCAGCTCAGGCACGCGCAGAAGATGGAAGCCGTCGGGCAGCTTGCCGGCGGCATCGCCCACGATTTCAACAATCTGCTCACCGGCATCCTGAGCTACGCCGACCTGGTGCTTGGCGAGCTCCGCCCGGGCGACCCGGTCCGCGCCGATCTCGAGCAGATCCGCCACGCGGCCCAGCGCGCCGCGGCGCTGACCCGGCAGCTCCTGGCCTTCAGCCGGCGGCAGGTGCTTCAGCCGCATGTGCTCTCGCTCAACGGCTGCGTGGCCGAGTTGGACGCGATGTTGCGCCGCCTGCTGGGCGCCGACGTCACCCTGGAAACCGAGCTCGATCCCGGCCTCTGGTACGTGCAGGCCGATCCCGGGCAGCTCGAACAGGTGCTGGTGAATCTGGTCGTGAACGCGCGGGACGCCATGCCGGCCGGCGGTCGGGTGACGATCGCCACCGCCAATCTCCCGCTCTCCCACGGAGCCTACGTCACCTTGAGCGTGAGCGATACCGGGATCGGCATGGACGCGGCCACCCAGTCCCGCATCTTCGACCCGTTCTTCACGACCAAGGAGCAGGGGAAAGGTACCGGACTGGGCCTCTCGACCGTGTACGGGATCGTGGAGCAGAGCGGCGGCCACGTCACGGTCGAGAGCGCCCCGGGCCAGGGCGCGACATTCACGATCTTCTTCCCGCGGCACAGCGCGCCTGCGCTCGGTCTTCCGCCCGGAGCCGACCGGCGGAGTCTCCCGGGCGGGACCGAGACGCTGCTGCTGGTGGAGGACGAGGCGGCGGTGCGCACCTCGGCGCGGCGCCTGCTCGAGCGGCAGGGTTACACCGTGGTCGAAGCCCGGCACGGAGCCGACGCCCTCCGGATTTTCGAGGAGGGCGGCCGGCCGATCGACCTGGTGCTGACCGACCTCGTCATGCCGGAGATGGGCGGGCGCGAGCTGGTCGAGCGGCTGCGCGCCCGCCATCCCGGGGTGAAGGTGCTCTACATGTCGGGCTACAGCGAACGGGCGGTTGCGGTGGATGGCGTCATGCCGCCGCGCACCGGCTTCGTGGAGAAGCCGTTCACGGTGGAGCAACTGATCCGGCGGACGCGGGAGATCCTGGACGGCTAGCAGCATGGCCGGCCAGGGCCACCAGGTCCTCCGGGCGCTCCAGCCAGTAATCCGGCGCGGCGCCTTCGAGGTGGGCGCGGCCGAACGGTCCCCACAGCGCCGCTGCGGTGCGGACCCCCGCCGCCCGACCCGATTGCATGTCGTGGATGCTGTCTCCCACGTACAGTGTGGTGCCTGCGTCGGCGCCCAGCAGCGCGACCGCTTTTTCCACCGGCTCGGGATGCGGCTTGGGGTTGGTCACTTCGTCGGCGCACACCAGCACGTCCATCATCTCGTCCAGCTTCGCCAGTGTCAGGCCCCGGAGCGCTCCGCTCCGGTTCTTGCTCGTGACCAGGCCGGTGCGGCGGCCGGACGCGCGGATCCGTTCCACCGCGGCCACCACCCCGGGATAGACCGTCACCATCCGGTCATGGTGCGCCAGGTTGTACTCGCGATAGGTGGCGACCAGCGCCTCCATCAGTCGCCGGTCGTCGCAGCATTCCGCGAACTGGACGGTGAGCGGGGTGCCGACCCCGCGGAGCCATTCCTGGTCGCTCCGCGGTGGCAGGCCGTGTACCGCGAGCGTGTGGTGATAGCTGTCGAGGATGAGGCGCACCGAGTCGATCAGCGTGCCGTCGAGATCGAAGAGGACCGTGTGCAGGGGCGGCGTCATGCGCCGAAAGCTAGCGGCCTCAGCGGTGGGTTGCGCGAGCGGCGCACGCGTTGGCGGTGCCCCCCTGCCGCGTCTCGAACAGCACCAGCCCGGTCAACCGCGCCTCGACCGGCTCCCGCCGCGCGGTCGGTGCGGGTAGGCGCCCCGTCCAGGCCGCGAGCGCCGGCGCCGGGGCGTCCGCCAGCCGCGCCACCAGCTCCGATTCGCCGGCGGTGTGGCCGCCCGCCACGAAGGCGAGTGCGCGCTCCAGCCTTCCCAGGCCGGCAATGTCCCGCCGGCGTGCAGCCTCGCGGACGGCCGCCTGCAGCCGTACGGCGAGCCGGCGGGCGCACGACTCGGGCTCGGCCGCCGTCCAGCGCCGCCCCGCGGCCAGGGCCAGGCGCGCCCGGATAGGCCCGGCAAGACTACCGAGCGCGCGTCCGAGCGCCGCCGCCGGAATCGCGCCGCTCTCCTCAGCCCGCGCCGCCTCCAGCAGGCGCTGGGTGACGATTGTCTCGTCCTCCGACCACCGGCCACCGGCATCCATCCACCCGACCACCGCCGCCGTCCGCTCGATCACACCGCCGCCCCGCGCCAGGAGCTCGAAGCCCGCGAGCACGCCGCGCTCGGCACCGCACACCGCCGCGGTGCCCTGGATGGACGGCCCGGTGCCCATCCGGTCCGCGAGGACCGATCGCCAGCGCCACAGGCGGATCCCCTCCGCGCCCAGGCCGGCACGCCCGGGCAGCAGCGCCTTCCGCGCCAGCCGTTCCCCCACACGAAGCTCGGCCTCGAGTGCGGGCGATGGGAGGAATCGCACCACCTCGACTTCCCGGAGCGCCGACCCCAGCCGCACCGCGCGGCCTTCGCGCTGCTCCAGCCGCATCGGCGTCCACGGCAGGTCGTAGTGCACCACGCGGCCCGCTCGGCGCAGATCCAGTCCCTCGGCCGCGACATCCGTCACGACGAGGCACCGCGGCGCGCTCCGCTCAAGGGCGATCGGCGGCTCCTCGCGGAACCACTCCAGCACCGCCGGCCGGGCGAGCGGCGTGCGGCCGATGCCGGCGCGCTCGCCGGTGCACCAGGCCACGGCTGGCGGCCCGAGCCGGTCGCGCAGATGTCGCACTGTCTCACGCCTCGTGGTGAACACCAGCGTCGGGATCGCGTCGGCCAGCAGCGCGCGGAGGCGCTCGAGCTTCGGGTCCTCCCCCGCCGCCGCGCTCGCGGCGTGGTCGATCACCCCGTCCAGCCGCTCGAGGTCCTCCAGCGAGAGCTCGACCTGCTCCCCGCCGCCTTCGGCGACGAGCTCCCAGAGAACGAGCTGATCGTCCAGCTCGCCGGCGAACGAACGGAGCTCCGCCCGCGAGAGCGCCCGGCCGGCCTGGCGCGCGTCGCGCGCGTGGAGAAGCAGCCCGCGATAGCGCCGGAGCGCTCCCGCCAGCGCGGCGGGGCTCGAGCCGGCGGCGCGCTGCAGCACGCTCCGGACGAGCGCCGCTGTCGGCGGGTGATGGGAAAGGCGGAGCGAGGCCAGCAGTGCGAGCGATCGCGTCGAGATCGCGCATTCCTCGTCTCCGGCCGGGCTCGTGCGGAACGCCCGCACGGGCCGGCCGCCGGCCTCCGCGGTGTCTTCGATCACGAGGCGCCCGAGCGCAGACGTGCCCCGCGCCGATGCCAGCATCACTCTGAGCGAGGCCACTCCGTCGGCCAGCAGCGCGTCGTCGCGCACGCCGAGCAGGAGCTGGTGGGCCAGATCGTCCGCGCGGTTCACCACCGGCGTGGCGCTGAGCAGCAGCACCGGGCGCCCGAGCAGCCAGCGCGCGACATGCGCGTAGCGCCTGGTGCGGGGGTGCCGAAAGTGATGACTCTCGTCGATAACGACCAGCCCGGCGGTGCCACTGGGGAGCCGGCCGCGGCTGGCCTGCTGATGCGTGCCGACCTCCACGGCCACGCCGAGCCGCGCTGCCACGAGGCGCCACTGCGTCGCGAGCGGGGCTGGTACGAGGCAAGCTGTGGGGCGCCGGCCCTGCAGCGCGGCGGCCACGGCGAGCGCAATGTAGGTCTTCCCGCTCCCGACCGGATCGGCCAGAAGCCCGCCCCCGAACCTCTCGATGGCGGCGAGCGCGCGACGGTAGCCGCGCGCCTGGCCGGGCAGCAGCCATGGCGGCGCCACGGCCGGGCGCTCGGCCGGAAGCAGGCTGGCCGCCAGCGCACGTGCGATCTGCGCCGCCGGCGCTGGCGGCCCAGCGGCGAGGCCGGTGCGGAGCGGATCGGGAACCGAGATCAGCGCTTCAGCGACGATCCGCGGCGCCCAGGACGGCGCGGTCACGGGCCGAGAGGCCAAGGTGTCGGGCCACGCTCTCATCCAGTCTCTCCTGAATGTCCTCCCCACGTCTGCCCGCGCGCGCCAGGGCCGGCAGCTCGGAATCCGCACCGACGGTAACGGGGAGCGGCAGGCGGCTCACGCTCGCCGCGCTGAAACGGCGGAAGCCGCCCGCCGCGGGCACGGCCCCGACCCGCGCGACGGCTCCCACCCACCGCGAGTTGAGCCACGCTGCCAGCCGCTCGGCCTCCTCGGCCGTGGGCACGGCAGCCACGTAGCACGAGTTGAGCGGGATGCTCCCGGAATCCCGCGGACCCGTGAGCGCGACGGCTGTGAGCCGTCGCGCCAGATCCGGCCACACGACTCGGTGTCCGCCGGCAGCCGCCGTTGTCCGGAAGAGCGTCCACGGGGGGCCCCGGTCGAAGTCCGCCCGCCGACACAGCGCGGCCTCGTGCGGCCCCAGGTACGCTGCCGCCAGGGGTGGCAGGCGACCGAGCGGCGCGCCGTCGGCGCCGTGGGTCCAGAGCAGCCGCACCCGCGGGCGGGCGCGGAACGGTTGCACGTCGCGCCCCCGGACTGCCCAGCGCAGCAGCTCGGGCTCCACCTGGACGGGTGGATCGAGAAAGAGGCGGTTGGCCCCGGTCTTTACGCCGAGATGGCAGGTGACCCGCTCGTCGAGCGCGGGGTGGTCGCGCGTCAGGCCGGCGAGGATCGCGCGCGTCCGGTCGGCTGACAGGATCCAGGGCCCGCCACCCGTGAGCGCCGCCTGCGGTACGGCCGGGCGGGCGACCCCGAGCGTGGTGCGGACCCGGTGCCCGCCGGGCGGCGGCGACTTCCGCGCGACCAGCGCCAGCGGATAGACCGTCGCGTCGAACGCGGCCTCGGGGTGCCTGGTCAGGTCGGCGAGATGAAGCAGCGTTGTGGATGCCGCGAGCGCGTGGCGGGCCGCGGCGCCGTAGCCCGCGGTGGCGAGCTTGGCCGGCACGAGCAGCGCGACCACCCCGCCAGGCGCGGTCAGCTCGAGGGCGCGTTCGAGGAACGCGATGGCGAGATCCGGCCGGTGGCGGAACCCCGCGCCCGCGCCGCGCCACCAGCGGTATCGTCCCTCGAGCCGCCGGCGCATCTCGGGGGGCACGTCCTCCGCCCGAAGCCAGGGCGGGTTCCCGGCAACGATGCCGAAGCCACCGGCCGCGAAGACATCCGCGAATTGACTCCCGTACTGGAACCACGGCACCTCGTGCTCGCGGGCGATGGTGCGCCGCGCGGCCCGGAGCGCGCGCAGCTCGGCCCGGGCTCCGGCGAGCAGCGCACGGAGCTCGCGATCCATGCCTCGCCGCTCGCCGAAGAGATCCACGCTCCGTGCCGCCCGCACATGCCCGGCGACCGCTGCCCGGAGCTCCGCTTCGGCCGCCTTGAGCGCCTCGGTGGCCGCGCGCGACTCCGCCGCCCGGAGCTCCCGTACCAGCTCGCGCTTGGCCGCCCCGGTGGCGACGACCAGGCGCCGGCGCAGCCGCGCGACGGTGTCGGCCAGCCGTGGATCGGGACGCGGGGCCCGGGCCACACTGCCCGGCTCGAACAGACTGTCGCCCTGGCGTATGAGACAATCGAGGTTCGGCAGCGGCTCGACCCGTCGGGGGCACTCCTCCCCATCATCCGCGATGACGGCGAGCCAGAGGCGGAGCTCGGTGAGGCGCACCGCCGTCGCGCTCCGGTCGACCCCGAAGAGATTGCGCTGGAGAATCCGGCGGCGTCCGGCCGCGTCCGGCACGCCGTCGGGTGCGGCATGGGTCGAGAGCAGGTCGAGGGCGCCCAGCAGGAACGCGCCCGACCCCACGGCGGGGTCGAGCACCGTGAGATCGTCGAGCGCGGCGCGCGCCGTGCTCTCGCGGTCGGCGAGCCTCCGCTCCGCTTCGGCGTCGCCGCAGCCGAGCCGCCCCGCCACCGCCCCGGCCAGCGCGGCCTCGAGCAGCGTGCGGACCAGAGCCGCCGGGGTGTAGTAGGTGCCCGAGGCTCGGCGCGCGTCCGGCGCCATCACGCCCTCGAACACCCGGCCAAGCATGTCGGGCGCGATGCCGCCCGATTGACCTCGCTCGGAGACGGTGAAGTGAAACCGCTCGAACAGCCCGTCGAATGCGTCTCGCCAGACGGCGTTGGGAATGTCGCCCCGGAGGGAGCGTTCGAGGCGATGCGGCTCGAACAGGCCACCGTTCAGGAAGGGGATGGCTCCGAACGCGGTCGCGCCGCGGCCCCTCTGGGCGGCCGGGCGGTTGAGCGTGCCGAAGAAGAGCGGACGGAGCAGGTGACGGTGAATGCCCCGCCGGCTCGCCAGGCAGCGGTCCACCTCCTCGGCAAGGAACTGTTCTCGGCCGGCGAGCCACCCTTTGGCCTGGATGAAATAGAGGAAAAGGACACGGGTGAGCTGGAGCAGCGCCAGGCTCCGTCGGTCCTCGCCGCGCGCCCCATCGGGCAGGCCCTCCACCATACGCTCGAGCGTTCCCTTGAACTCGCTGAAGAAGCGGCGGCCGACCTCCTCCCCGCTCAGCGCGTCGGCAGCGCGGACTGCGTAGGCCAGCGCGCCGCCCGGTCCCCGCGCGGCGAGCCGGCCGAGTGCGGCGACAGCGGCGCTGCGCGGGTGATCGAGCTCCACTTCCAGCGACGGCGTACCGTCGAACGCGATGGCCACGCCGAGCCGCCGTGCGGCCGCATCGAGCGCCAGTACGCCGGCGATTCGCCCCCGCGCGGCGAGCCGCCGCGCCACTCGGCGCGCCAGCCGCTCCGGATCGGCGCCCGCGACGGCGAACCAGGGAAAATCACCCGTGCGCCCGACGGCCACCGCCGGCGCGGGACTGCCACCGCGTGCCGGGTTCGCGACCAGCCCCGGAACCATGGCGTGCAGCGGTTCGTGGCCCAGGGCCGCCAGCAGTCCGCCCAGATCTTCGATCGCCCGGACTCGCTGCAGCAACGGGCCGAGCTTCACGCGGCGCTCCCGGGATTCGAGGTCCGCGCACGATATGCGCGAGGTGCCCCGAGCCCGGGATCAATCCGGCGCGGCCGTGATCATGCTGCCGCCGCTGCTGGACGCTGGCCCGCCATCTCCTTATCCTGAACGCATGCGACTCCAACTCTACTGCTGCGCCGGCCTGCTGGCCGCTGCCACTCTCCCGCCGAGGGACCGGGTCCCGCTCCCGCCGACGCCGGTGCGATCCTCGGCGCCCGACAGCGGCGCCTTCGTCATCCGTCACGCCGGCGATACCGTAGCCATCGAGCGGTTTGCCCGGACGCCCACCGTGCTCAATGGCACGCTCGAGCTCCGGGATGCCAAGCACACGTCGCAGAGCTACAAGGCCGTGGTGGCGCCGGACGCCTCGGTGGCGCTGATCGAGGTGACGGTCCAGGAGCGGACCGAGGAGGCGGTCAAGGGCAGGGTGGTCCACCGTGCGCGCGTGATCTTCAAGGAGGACAGCGCCGCGGTGGACGACATCTCCGGGCACGGCCTGGAGACCCGAATCTTCGGGACTGAGCGCGGCGCCGTACCGTATCTCAACCTGTCATTCGCGCTGCTCGGGCAGGCGGTACTCCGCGCACGTGCCGCCGGGTCGGCGGCCGGCCGCGTGCCGCTCTTCAACCTCGGCGGGGGCGGGCTCGGCGCCGGGCAAACGCTGGACGCCAGCGTCTCGCCGCTCGGTGCAGACTCGCTCGCGGTGGCGATCGGGACGGTGAAGTTTCATCTGCGGGTGGATCCCGCGGGCCGGGTGCTGGGTGGCAGGATTCTGGGGCAGGAGGTCGTGGCCGAGCGGACGCAGTAGCGCCAGGCCGGGCGCGGTCAGCGGTTTCTCGGCACCCGCGTGGGCTCACGCCCGTACACTCGCCCCCGCCACTCGACCCGCCGCGACCCCCGCCAGGTGGACCGCGCGAAGATATAGAGCGCCATCGCGGCACCCAACGGATAGAGCACTCCGTAGACCATCGGGATTCTCATCCCATACGATACCAGCGCCCAGAACAGCACGCTGAGCCCCGTGGCGATTCCGGCTGAGCCGGCCAGGCCGCCGACGCTGACACCGAGCGCGCGGACGAGCAGCACCCCCGGCGGCAGCAGCCAGAACAGCATCGCGGCCGCGAGCATCACCGGCACCAGCGCGCGCAGCGCGGGCTCGTCGGGGAACGAGCGGCGTCCGCCCAGATACACGTTCTTGGACCACCCCTCGATGAGCTGCGGCAGGTCCTGATACATCCGGGTCTCCATGAGTCGTTCCGCGAACGCGAAATGAAGTCGCCGCCCCGCCCGCAGGTACGCCTGGGCGAGCGCCAGGTCCTCCGCCACCTCGTCACGCACCGCGCCATGCCCGCCCACGGCGACGTAGGCCGCGCGCGTGGTCAGGATGAACTGTCCGTTGGCGATCACGTCCCGGGGCCGCCGAGCGCGATTGACCCGCCGCGGGTGGTAGCGCAGGCCGAGGAGCAGCCAGATCTGAGGCATGACCACCCGTTCCCAGAAGCTCACGCAGCGCTGGTGCGGCGCGACGGTCATCAGGTCGGCGTGCTCGCGGCGGAGCGCCGCGGCCGCACGGCCCATCAGCTCGGGTGCGTGCCGGGTATCGGCGTCGGTAAACAGGAGCAGCTCGCCGCTCGCGGCGCGGAATCCCTGCTCGCATGCCCACGGCTTGCCGTACCACCCCTCCGGCAAGGGCGCGCCGCGCACCAGCCGTACGCGCGGATCCGTCGCGGCGAGCCGCTCGGCGATCGCGGCCGTCTGGTCGGTCGAGCGGTCGTCCACCACGAGCAGCTCGAACGGCCGATAATCGGACGCGACAATGGAGCGGACCACCGTCTCGATGGTCGCTTGCTCGTTCCGTGCGGGGATGATGATGGAGATCGGGATGCCCGCGATCGGCGGGACATCGCTGAGGTTGGGATGGAGCTGGCCGAGGCGGAACAGGCCCGCGAACGGCGCGAGCCACGGCAGTGCCGGCAGCAGGTCGACCATCGGCATCGGGACGGCGAACCGGTGCGGGCTACCGCACCTGCTTCTTGACCAGAGCGTGGAGCTGGTGCTCGATGGCGTCGAGCTGGCGCTCGACTTCTCCAGCGTCGTATTCGCTGCCGAATGAGGGCACGCCGTTTTGCGCGAACAGCGTGGCGACCAGCGCGTCGGTGTATCCCACGACCGCGACGGCGATCCCCTTGTCGATGACGCGGTTCAGGCGGAGCATGATCGCCATGCCCTGCCGCGCGCGCATCGCGGCCAGCACCGGCGCGAGATTTCGGATGAGCATTTCGCGGAGGAACTGCAGCTCTTCGACCACCTCGCCCGCGGCGAGCCCGCGCGTCGAGGCCATCCGCCCGTAGTGCTCACAGGCGTGCAGCCATACCGTGCCGACCTCTCGGCGGAGCGGGCCCACCATCTCGCTGATGATGTCGAGCAGGATGCGAAATTCCCGCTCGACGAGCGGCCGCGGAACCGTGGGAGCGGCGGTGATACGGTCACCGAGCCAGTCGGCCCACTGCCCGACCATCTGATCCCGCAGCTCGGCGATGACCCGGCCGGCGGCGAGCAACGCGGGTTGCGAAGCGCGCACTACCGTCCTCCCTGGAAAAGGTGGGGGCAATCTAACGGTGGACTGTTCGCGGGGTCAAAACCGCGCCACACCTGTCGCTATCTTTCATCAATGGCAAGTCCGGCCTTGACCCGCCACCGCCTCCCCGGCGCCCTCGGCGACATCCTCATCGATGTGCGCGCCGGGGGCCGCGACAGCCCTCGGCCGGCGACCGTGGTGGTGCATGGATTCAAGGGCTTCAAGGACTGGGGGTTGTGGCCCGCACTCGCCGAGCGGCTGGCCCGGGCCGGCTTCTCGGCGGTGACGCTGAATCTGAGCGGCAGCGGCGTGGATGACGCGGGCGAGTTCGTCTATCCCGAGCGCTTCGGCCACAACACGTTTTCGGCCGAGCTGCAAGACGTGCGCCGAGTCCTCGATGCACTCGCCGCGGGCGAGCTCGCCGTGGCGCCCCCCACGACGATCGGGCTCCTCGGCCACTCGCGCGGCGGTGGAATCGCCATTCTCCAGACGGCGGAAGATTCGCGGGTACGGGCGCTCGTCACCTGGGCGGCGATTTCGACGGTTGAGCGCTGGTCGCCGGCCGAGCGGACCTCGTGGAGGGCGGCCGGCGTGAA
Organism: Gemmatimonadales bacterium; assembly: GCA_036262935.1. GTDB lineage: Bacteria > Gemmatimonadota > Gemmatimonadetes > Gemmatimonadales > GWC2-71-9 > CAVVWJ01. Next base: position 38,361 of record DATAHW010000094.1, read on the forward strand.
TCAGGTCCAAAATGCGCGGACGCACCAGATTCTGCCGCTCTACACCGACGTGCTGGATGACGTCGAGCGAAACTTCGAGGCGCTCGACATCGAGGCCGCCGCCGGGCGAATCGCCGTGCCCTGGCTCATCGTGCACGGCGCAGCCGATGAAGCCGTCGCGCTCGCCGAGGGCAGGCTGCTCGCCGCTTCCGCACCGCCCGCCAGCAGCCGATTTCTCCAGGTCGAGGGCGCCGGTCATACGTTCGGCGCCGTTCACCCCTGGAAAGGCGCCACTCCGGAGCTCGAGCGGGTCATCAATGCGAGCCTCGCCTTCTTTGCCGCGGAGCTCCGGTAGCGGTGGCGGCGAAACTCGCGGACATGACCGGCCGCGTCTGCGTGATCACCGGCGCGACTCGCGGGATCGGCCGGGCCACCGCCGAAGGCCTGGCGCGGCTCGGCGCCACCCTCGTGCTCGTTGTGCGCCGCCGGGAAGACGGGGCCGCAGTAGCGCGCGAGCTCCGCCATGCCCACGCCGCGCCGCCGGCCGAGGTGGTCCCTGCCGATCTCGCCTCCCAGCACTCGATTCGCGAGGCCGCCGAGACCATTCGGGCGCACCACCCGGCTTTGCACGTCCTCATCAACAACGCAGGGACGATCCCGAAGGAGCGGGAGACTACGGTGGACGGCCTGGAGATGCAGCTCGCCGTCAACCACCTCGCCTATTTTCTCCTCACCAACCTGCTGCTCGACCGGCTGATTGCTGGCGCGCCCGCCCGGATCGTCAACGTCTCTTCCGGCGCCCACCAGGGTGGCACGATCGACTTTGCCGACCTCCAGAGCGAGCGCCGCTACGACCCCGTACGGGTCTATGGTCGCACCAAGCTCGCCAACGTGCTCTTTACCTACGAGCTGGCCCGGCGGCTCGAGGGCACCGGCGTGACCGCCAACTGCCTGCACCCTGGCGTGATCGCCACCCGACTGCTGGCCGAGTACATGAACCTTCCCCTCGTCGGGGGTGCGGTGGCGCGCACCTTTGGCAGCAGCCCCGAGGCGGGGGCGGCGACGAGCCTCCATCTCGCCGCGTCGCCGGCGGTGGAAGGGGTGACGGGGAAGTATTTTGTCGAGAGCCGGGCGACCCGCTCGTCGCGTGAGTCCTACGACGAGGAACTGCAGCGCCGGCTCTGGGACCGGAGCGCTGAGCTCACCGCACTCGAGGGTGCGAGCGCCCCCGGCGTGGAGTGAGATGGGCCGGCCTCTGGCGGTCATCCGGCCTCGGCGCTAGTCTGCGTCCATGCCCATCTACGACTATCGCTGCGCCGCCTGCGGAGCCGAGTTCGAGCAGCTCGTCCGCTCCGATACCCGGGTAAGCTGCCCCGAGTGCACGAGCCCCAAGCTCGAGCGCCTCATGTCCCTCCCGGCCCGGCCCGCCGGCGCAGGGAAGCCCGCCGACTTCGGTCGCCTCGGGCCGCCGCCCGGCGGCGGCGGTTGCTGCGGCGGCGGCTGCCACACGCACCAGCACTGAGTACGCGGCTGGATCGGCTGCGGCATCGGCTGGCCGGCCACCGTCCGGCATCCGACGAGGGCGATCCGGCGCTCCTCTGGGCTGCGGTGGCCGTGGTGCTGACCCCGGCGCCTGACGCCGTCCTGCTGATCCGCCGCGCCGAGCGCGCCGGCGATCCCTGGTCGGGGCACATGGCCCTGCCGGGCGGTCGCCGCGCCGCCGAAGACGCCGACCTCCTCGCCACCGCGATCCGTGAAACCAGCGAGGAGGTCGGGCTCCTGCTCCCCCGATCCAGCCTCCTCGGCGGCCTGGACGACGTCCTGCCGCGCACCCCCGTCCTGCCGCCGATCGCCGTTCGTCCCTACGTCTTCGCCCTTCCCGAACGCCCGCCGCTCGTTCCCAATCCGGAAGTCGCCGGATGGCGCTGGGTTCCCCTCGATCTCCTGCTCCACCCCGGGACCTATCACTCCGTCCGGCTCCAGATCCGCGGCGAATCCCGCGACGTGCCTGCCTACGAGCTCGACCAATCCATCGTCTGGGGAATGACCGAACGGATCATGACTGGCCTGCTGGACCAGATCCGACATTAGCGCCCAGCCTTGACATGAGTCACGCAAAATCTCATGATTAGGCAGCCCTAATTCGGGATTTTGTATGGACGCAACAACCGCCATGGAGTCCCTCACGCGGTCCGTGGAGGACTACCTCAAGGCGATCTACCGCTTGAGCCCCGAAGGTCGGCCGGCCTCGACCAGCGACATCGCCCACCTGCTCGAGCTCTCCGCGCCCTCGGTGAGCGGCATGGTCAAGCGCCTCTCCGAGCTCGGGTTGCTCGAGCACATCCCCTACAAGGGCGTCCAGCTCACCGATTCCGGTCGCCGCGCCGCGCTCCGCATGGTCCGGCGCCACCGGCTCATCGAGGCGTATCTCGTCCAGTTTCTCGGTTACCCCTGGGATGCGGTGCACGTTGAGGCCGAGCGGCTGGAGCATGCGGTGAGCGACACCTTGGTAGAACGAATGGCCGCAGCGCTGGGGCATCCAGCCGTCGACCCCCACGGCGATCCCATCCCCGAGGCCGACGGTTCCATACGGGAGCCCGCGTGCACCCCGCTCAGTGAGCTCGACGTGGGCGACACCGTGGAGATCCTGCGCGTCGACGAGCGGGAGCCCGAGCGGCTACGCTACCTCGCCTCGCTCGGTCTCATCCCCGGCGCCGTGGTGCGGGTCGAGGACCGGCAGCCGTTCGGCGGGCCGGTCACCGTCGAGGCCGCTGGTGCGCGGCAGGTGCTCGGGCAGGAACTTGCCCACGTGGTCCTCTGCGGGGCGGAGGGGGTGCGATGAACGCGGCGTCCACCCCGAGCGTTGAGGAGGTGGGCGGTTGGCGCTATCCGCGCACCGCGCCGAGTCTGCCGGAGGCCCACCACACCGTCCAGGTTCCGCGTGGCGCCTCGTTCTGGCGGAAAGCGCTCGCCTTCGCGGGACCGGGCTACATGGTCGCCGTGGGCTACATGGATCCGGGCAACTGGGCCACCGACCTGGCCGGCGGCTCGCGGTTCGGCTATACCCTGCTCAGCGTCATCCTGATCTCGAATCTGATGGCGATCCTGCTCCAGTCGCTCGCCCTCAAGCTCGGTATCGTGACCGGCCGGGACCTGGCGCAGGCCTGCCGGGACCACTATTCGCGGCCCGTGAGCTTCGTGCTCTGGGTGCTGTGCGAGATCGCCATCGCCGCGTGCGATCTGGCCGAGGTGATCGGCTCCGCGATCGCCCTCAACCTGCTTTTCGGCATCCCGCTGATCTGGGGCGTGTGCCTCACGGCGCTGGACGTGCTGCTCATCCTGTTGCTGCAGCACCGCGGGTTTCGCTATCTCGAAGCCTTTGTCATCACCCTGGTCGCGACGATCGGCCTCTGCTTTGCCGTGGAGCTGGCAATGGCCCAGCCCGCGATGGCCGAGATCGCCCGTGGGCTGGTGCCGCGCACCGAGATCGTCACCAATCCGGCGATGCTGTACATCGCCATCGGCATTCTCGGCGCCACCGTCATGCCGCACAATCTGTATCTGCACTCCTCCATCGTGCAGACGCGGAAGGTGCTGCCGGACGACAGCTCCCGCCGGGAAGCCATCCGCTTCGCCACGCTCGACTCGACGGTGGCGCTGCTGTTCGCCTTCTTCATCAACGCGGCCATCCTCATTCTGGCGGCGGCGACGTTTCACCAGAGCGGCCATCGGGAGGTCGCTGAAATCGGCGATGCCTACCGGCTCCTCACGCCCGTGCTCGGCACCACCTTCGCGAGCACGCTGTTCGCGGTGGCGCTGCTGGCCTCGGGGCAGAACTCGACCATCACCGGCACGCTCGCGGGTCAGGTCGTGATGGAAGGATTTCTCGACATCCGGCTCCCGCCGTGGCTCCGCCGGCTCATCACCCGTCTCATCGCGATCATCCCCGCGGTCATCGTGACCGCGCTCTACGGCGAGCGCGGTGCCGGCGGGCTGCTCATCCTGAGCCAGGTCATCCTCAGTCTGCAGCTCTCCTTCGCCGTGGTGCCGCTGGTCCACTTCACGAGCCAGCGCCGCAAGATGGGCAAGTTCGTCAATTCGCCGCTGCTCGCCGGCGCCGCGTGGGTGGTGGCGGTCGCCATCGTCGGCCTCAACGGCTGGCTGCTGATCGGAACCTTCCGCGAGTGGCTGAGCTGAAGGAGGCTGTTATCTCGGCGCGCCCTGGTGAATCCGTGTGACTGGCCTTCCCCTCCTCCTGAACTTGCTGTTGCTCGCCGCCGCCGCTCTGCCGGCACCCGCCCGGGCCCAGCTTCCCAATGTCGCCGTCGAGCGCCGCCTCGCCCAGGAGCTCTCGCTCCGCGTGGGCGACACGATCCGCCTCGGCACCGCTCCCGATTCGATGCGGCTCGTCGCCACCGTGGCTGCCGTCTACGAGCCGCGTCCCGATCCCGCGGAGATCGCCAGGGTCGAGCGGCACCTGCGCATGCACCTGCCCGACCTGGCCGCCCTCCTCGGCGCGCCCGACCGGGTGGACCGCTTCGGGGTCGGGCTCGTCCCCGGCACGCCGGTGGACCCCGCCGTCGCCGCGCTCGAGCGCAACGCATTCGGGTTTCGGGTCTATTCGTCCGCGGCCATCGCCGCCGAGTCGTCGGAGACGTTTCTCGTGGTGAGCCGGTTCCATCGGGCCATCGCGATCATCACCATCGTCGCGAGCGCCGTGTTTCTGCTATGTATCATGCTGCTCAAGGTCGAGGAGCGGCGGATGGACGCGGCGGTCATGCGGTTCGTCGGCGTGCGCCGCCGCACGATCTTCGGCGCGCTGCTGCTCGAGGCTGCGCTTGTGGCTGCAGTCGGCTGCGTCGTCGGGACAGCGCTCGCGCTTGTGGCCGGCGCCGCCACCAATGCCTACTATCGCAAGTTCTTCGACACCGCGCTCACCTTCTCGCTCGTCACCCCCGGCATCGTCCTCTTCAGCGTGGCGCTCTCCCTCGTGCTCGGCCTGCTGGCCGGCGCCGCCGCGGCCTGGCGGCTCGTGCGCACCCGCCCGCTGGTGCTCTGGGGCAGGGGATGAGAGTTGTCGCGTGGGGCCTCAGAAGTTTGGGGCGTCAGCCGCTTCGGACGGCGCTCTCGCTCGCCGGGATCGCCGTGGCCGCCGCGATGCTGCTCGACATGGTGATGCTGAGCGGTGGGATCGACAAGTCGTTCTCCGACCTCCTGCTCGTCCGCGGCTACCAGCTCCGCCTTACGCCCAAGGGCACGCTGCCGTTCGACACCGAGGCCGCCCTGGGGGGCGCCTCGGGGATCGTTGCCGCGCTCCGGCGCGACCGCGACGTCGAGGCGGCCGGCGCCGTGCTGGGCACCTCGCTCTACGCGCGCGCCGCCGACTCGCTCGTCACCCTGTTCGGCTATGGGATCGAGCCGGCGGCGCAGGGCTTGTACCAGGTCACCAGCGGCCGCGATTTGTCGCCCGGTGACACCGCGGGCATCCTGCTCGGCGAGCCGGCCGCCCGCCTGCTCCGAGCCGGGGCGGGCGACACGGTGACGCTCGTGGGCCGGCTCGATCCGCAGGTGGCCGGCACCGCCCTCAGCCGCCGGCTCGTGGTGCGCGGAATCGTGCGCTGGCTCTACGACGCCCGCGATCAGCCTTCGGTCGGCACCGTGCTGCCGGTCATGCAGCAGCTCTCCGGCCCGACGGCAGGCGACCGTGCCTCGCTCATCCTGGTCAAGGCGCGCGCGGACGACCGGGTGCCGGCGCTTGCCGAGCGGCTCCGCGCGCGGTTCCCGGCGGTCGAGGTCAACAGCGCGGCCGAGCTGGTGGTCCACTTCCGGCAGCGGCTGGTGTACTTCCGCCAGCTCTCCTACATCCTGGGCAGCATGAGCCTCATCGTCACCATCCTGCTGATCGCGACCCTGCTCACGATCGGAGTGAACGAGCGGCTCGGCGAGATCGCGACCCTCCGCGCCATCGGCGTGAGCCGCGGCACGGTCGTGGGCCAGGTGCTCGCCGAAGGAGGTGTGCTCACCGTCCTTGGCGCCGCGCTCGGGATCCTCCTGGGACTTCTGACGGCGCGTCGCCTCGACGCGATCCTCACCAGCTTCCCCGGTCTTCCGGCCGCCTTCAGCTTCTTCGTGCCGCGCGCCGACACGCTCGGCTTCGCCGCGATCGTGCTGCTCGTGACCGGCGTCCTTGCCGGGCTCTATCCCGCCTGGCTTGCTGCCCGCGCGCCGATCGCCGCCACCCTCCGCGCGGAGGCGACGTGATCCCGCCGCCGCTCCTCGCCCGCGATCTGCGAAAGGACTACCGGATGAACGGCGAGACGGTGCACGCGCTCCGCGGCGTCTCGCTCCGGGTGGACGCGGGCGACTACGTGGCGATCGCCGGCCCGTCGGGCAGCGGCAAATCCACGCTGCTCCAGCTCCTGGGCGGGATCGACACGCCGACGGCCGGCGTCGTCGAGCTGCTGGGCACCCGGCTCGATGCCCTGTCCGACCGGGAGCTCACCCACCTCCGGCTGACCCGGCTCGGCTTCATCTTCCAGCGCTTTCACCTTCTGCCGGTGCTCACGGCGCGCGAGAACATCGAGCTCCCGATGGCGGAGGCGGGCGTCGCCCGCGGCGAGCGCCGGGAACGCGCAGAGCAACTCCTCGCCTACGTCGGGCTCGCGCATCGTGGCGCTCACCGTGCCACCCAGCTCTCGGGCGGCGAGATGCAGCGCGTCGCCATTGCCCGTGCGCTGGCCAACCGGCCCGCGGTGCTCCTGGCCGACGAGCCCACCGGCGAGCTCGACGCCGCCACTGGCCGGGAGATCCTCGAGCTCTTTCGCCGGCTGAACGACGAGGGCACCACGCTGATAGTGGTGACTCACGACGATCGCCTCGCGGCCGAAGCCGGACGGGCGATCCACATGCTCGACGGGACGATCCGGGACTGATGCTGCTCACCCTGGCGTTCCGCCATCTCTTCGTTCGGAAGCTGCGGTCGCTGATTCTTCTGCTCGGCTTCGCGCTCGGCGTGGGTGTGATGATCGTGCTGCTCTCGGTGGGCCAGGCCATGCTCGAGCAGAGTCGCGACGTCTCCCTCGTCGGCGGTGGCGAGGTGACCGTGCTGCCGCAAGGCATCGACATCGAGGCGATGCGCACCGGAGGCCTGGGCGCGATGTTCTTCGGCATCGACCGCGCCCGGTTCCTCACTCGGCAGGTGCTCGGAGGTCCGCGGCACGCCGGGCTGGTGCGGAGCGTGGCCCCAGCCATCGAAGGCAAGCTGCTCTACCTCTGCAAGGCCGACACCGCCTGCCACCCCACGGCGGTCCGCGCAGGGGGCGAGGTGCCGAGCCGCGCCACTGCGGTGGGCGCCGGCCTCGCCCTGCGGCAGGGGAGCTGGAGCGACTCCCCCGCCGACTCGGCCTATGTCGCACCCACTCGCGAGCAACTCTACGACGAGCTCGATCGGTTCCATGTCCCGCCCCGGGCGGACAGCACCTGGGGCGAGTGGCAGTACTACAACGTCGTGATTGCACCCGATGAGTGGTGGTACGTGACCTATCTCGTCGGGGGCGAGGTCGGCCTGCCGGCCGCGGGATCGGGAGCTCGCTGGGGGGGCCGCATGCTCCTCACCCACCGTCGCCCGGATGGACGTTACGAGCGCTATGCCGCCACGGCGCCTTCGGCCGAGGTGCGCTTCGATACCACACGCGCGGATCTCACCATCGGCCCGAGTACCGTGCGTCAGCGCGACGGCCTCTATACGCTGCACGTGAGGGCGACGGGCCCGGCGGGGCAGGTCCGGATGGACCTCCGTGTGCGCCCTCTCCTCAACCGCTATTTCCCGCCGGTCGAGCTCCGCGAGCACGAGTTCCTCTCCGGCTACGTGGTGCCCGGACTCGCCGCCGCGGCCTCCGGTACCATCTGCCTCGATCGCCGGTGCACCAGCATAGTGGATGCTGCCGCCTACCACGACCACAACTGGGGTGTGTGGCGCGACGTGACCTGGGAATGGGGTGCCTCACAGGGCGCCACGCTGAGCCTGCTCTATGGGGGCGTGTACCGCCCGGAGCAGCATGGCGCGGGCAGTACGGTCAGCTCACCCCTCTTCCTCGCTGTGGTGGATTCGCTCGGCGTTCGGCAGGTGCTCCGCTTCGGCCGCATCACGTACGAGGGCGGCCAAAGGGCGGCGGGCACATCAGGAAACGTCGCGCCCCGTCACTTCAGCCTCACTGCCAGCCGGGGCGCCGACACGCTGACGGTCGCGGCTGACGTCGAGGACGCGCTTGCGACGGGCATGGCGGCCGCATCGTTCCGGCGGTTCTTTCTGCAGATGCGTGGCCGAGCCGTGCTGCGGGGCAGCCTGGCGGGTCAGCCGGTGAGCGACACCGGCCAGGGGTTCTTCGAGACGTACCGCAGCCGGTAGGTTTTTCGGGAGCCCGGAACGGATGTATGTTCAGGTTCATGGCGACCACCGCTGAGCTCGGCCGCTCCCTGATCGACACCTTCGGTCGTGGCTGGTCCAGACCGGACATCGATCTTCTCACCTCCGTGTTCACCCCGGACGCCGTTTTCCTCGAGACGCCGTTTTCCGAGCCGATCCGCGGCGCCAACGGCGTCCGCCGCTGGTGGCTCGACGTTCCCTACAGCCAGTCCGAGATCACCTTTACCTCGGGCGAGATCTACTGCGCCGGACCCTGGTTCTCGACCGAGTTCAAGTGCGTGTTCCAGCGCAAGCGGACCGGCGAGTGGGTGGACGCTCGCGGCGCGATATTCTGTGAGACCGCTGGGGAGTTGATCAGTGAGATGCGCATGTATTGGCACCGCTGGAACGGCGGCCGGGAGACCAGCAAACCGTAACCTGTTGCGGAGCCCGGGCTAACACCGGGCCATCCGGCCCGTCATCCCTAGTCTCTGCCCGGGGACACTCCCCGGCTGGTGTGGCGCGGAAAGTGGACGGCTGGAACAGGTTGGTAGCATTGAACGTTAAGTCAGTATGGCGGGACTTCGTGGCACAGCCTTCGCAGTCGGGTGCCCTGTCGCAATTCCTCGCTGGAACAGCAGCAGTCGGGAGGTCCCATGATCACGGCCTTGCTCCTACCCCTACTCCTCGTCGCCACGCCGGTGAACGGCGAGGTCCGAGGCGATAGAGCGGTGGGCGGAGAAGATCCGGCCATCCAGCTCTGGATCAACAGTGACCGGACGTTCCTCCCGGGCGACCACGGCAAGGTCCAGGTCCGTACGCGCGACGACGGCTACCTACTCGTCCTTCACGTCGACCCTGACGGCATCCTGCGCGTCCTGTTCCCCCTCGACCCCAGGGACGATGACTTCGTACGGGGCGGCAAGAAGTACGAGATCCGCGGGCGCGGCGGACGCGAGTCGTTCACGGCCGACGGGAAGTCGGGCCGCGGGACGGTCTACGCGGCGGTCTCCGGCAGCCCCTTCCACTTCGATCAATTCGTCCTGGGCGATCATTGGGACTACCGTGGCCTGGCACCCCAGCGCCTCCCCTCGGATCCGGAGCAGGATCTGAACGAGCTGGTTCGCCGCATGGCGGACGCCACTTTCGACTACGATATCCTGTCCTATAACGTCGTCGAGCGCGTGGTATACGCCGATAACTACTCCACGCCCTACTACGGGTATGACGGGTACTTCGGTGGCTGCGGCTACTCGTACTACGGCTGCGGGAGCTCCTACTTCGGGAGGCCGTACGGCACCTCGATCGGCATCTTCTTCGGCCGGCCGTTCCGGCGGTCCTTCTACGATCCGTTCTACGATCCATTCTTCTTCGACCCGTACTACTACCGGCCGGTGTACGTGTACCCCGTCCGAAACTACGGCTACAGCTACGGCTACCCCTACTTCGGTTACCCGTACGCTGGTGGACGTTACTACGGCAATCGGTTCGGGCCCGGGAACAGCCCGTACACGCCCTACCGCTTCCGTCCGGCCGACGGCGTGCAGGCCGGCTACCGCGACCGTGGCTTCGACCTCCGGCGGTCGGTGAACACCGTCTACCTTCCGCCGGTGGTCCGCGACCGCCAGCCGGCCAACGCCAGTCCGGTACGTCGAGCCACCCAGCCGACGCCGAACGCTGAAGCGCGGCCGGTTCAGGCCCGGCCCGCTCGCGAGCGTCGTCCGAGTTCTCCGACCGCGGAATCCGGTGCAGCGCGGCGGGCCGATGGTGCGACGCGGGCCCCCGATCGCGCTTCGTCCCCCGACCGCGGCGCGGACCGACGCGCGGAGAGTCAGTCGGTTCGGCCGAACGTCGAGGCGCGGCGTGCGCGGGAACCGGAGCAGCCGCGCGTTGTGGTGCCGGACACCCCTGAACAGCGGAATCTGCCTACCGAAGTGCGCCCCACCGGCCGCTCGGACGAGGCGCCGCGCCGCGCCGTCGTGGACCGGCCGCAAGACGTTCGCGGCTCGGACCCGGCCGTAGAGGCACGCCCCTCCCGTGGAGAGGGCTACAGCCGTCCGGAGCCTTCGCGGGCGGAGCCCCGATCGCAGCCCCAACCGGAGGCACGTCCCCAGCCGCAGCCCGACCGCGGCAACTCGTCCCCGCCCGCACGGTCCGACGGCGGCTCGCGCGGCGGCTGGAGCGGTGGTGATCGCGGCGGTGGCGGAAACGTGGGTGGAGGTAGCATGTCGGGCGGGCGTCGAAGGTAAGCCCCGACCTCACCGGAACTCTACGCCCGGACTAGCTCGTTCGGTTTCGCCGGGCGTAGTCCAGTCCCCACTCCATAAGCTCGGCGCTCCGTAATCCGACCCGCATGGCCTGCTCGATGGCATCCTCCTCCTCGAGCCCGTGGTCAAGCATGAGGAACGGGATGAGGGCGCCGCCGACGCGGTTGCCGCTCCCGCAGTGTACCAGCACGAGTCTGTCGCCCGCGGACCTCAGGACGCCGAGGATGCGGTCGAGCGTTTCGTCCGTCAGGGTCCCGGGGCCGACGGGTACGTTGACGTACTCCATGCCCTGGCCGGTGACCGCGGCCGGCTCGTCGAATGGCCTCCGCTCCATGGGGTCGCGCAGGTCGAGCACGATCCGGCCGCCGGCAGCGTGGAGCGGTGCGAGGTGGGAAGGAGAGGGCTGCCCGCCGGCCACGACGGTGGGAAGGATCTGGCAGGCGTTGGGCACGCCCGTGAGGGCCTGCACCGGATTGCTCATGGGTGTCCGTCCTGCTGGCCGTCGCCCCGGTACATGATGACGTGGGCTCGCTCGAGGGTGATGAGACCGCCCCCGATCATTTCGTCCAGCTCGGGGAGGACGGCCTGGATCTTCTCCTCGGTGTCCACGCACTCGACTACCAGCGGGAGGTCGAGCGAGAGCCGGAGCACCTTCTCGCTGTGGATCCCGGCGCTCGCGCCGAAGCCCATGATCCCGCGAAACACCGTCGCACCGGCGAACCCGCGCTCGCGCAGCCGGAGCACGATCGCTTCATAGAGCGGCTTGCCCCGGTAGCGGTCTCGCTCGCCGATATGGATGCGCATCAGAGTGCGCTCGCCGGTCAGGCCATGCATCGGGGCTTCCCGGGAAGCTGTGCCGACCCTGCACCTGTATTCACCCGGCGCTCCCCCCGCACCATCAAGCCCTCCCCTGCAGCGCCACGATCTCGCGTGCCGCGGCGAACCCGAGGAAGGTGGCCGCGAGCGAGAAGCCGAGGCTTGCTGCGACGTAGAGCGCTGCCCGGCTCCAGTCGCCGTCTTCAAGCAGGGCAACGGTCTCGTAGCTGAAGGTGGAGAACGTCGTGTACCCGCCGCAGAGGCCGACAGTCAGGAGCGCGCGGAGCTCGGGGGTGACGCCCGGCGTCTCGACGGCATAGCGCAGGATCAGACCCAGCAGGAAGGAGCCGGTAAGGTTGACGAACAGCGTGCCGGCGGGGAACGTGCCCGTCGCCAGCCGCTGCACCAGGCCGCCCAGCAGGTAACGGCCCACCCCGCCGATCGCGCTACCCACGGCGATGTACCAGAGCATGCAGGAAAGTATACATTTCCGGCGTGCTCCGCCTCGCCATCGCCCAGATGCGCCCCCGGAAGGGTGCCTACGAGGAGAACCTCGGCCGGCTCGGTGCCCTGTTCCGCGAGGTGGCGGGCTCGGCGGAGCCGCCGGATCTCATCGTGGCGCCGGAAGCCGCGCTCACCGGATACTTCCTCGAAGGGGGAGTGCGCGACCTCGCGGTCAGCGCCGACCGCCTGTTCGACGACCTCTCGTGCCGGCACAGCGAAGCCGGTGCCCCGCCGCTCGACATCGCGCTCGGCTTCTACGAGGTGCACCAGAACCGGCTCTTCAACTCCGGGCTCTACGCGACGCTGGGCGGCCCCGGCGCCGGGATCCGGCATGTCCACCGCAAGGTCTTCCTGCCGACCTATGGGGTCTTCGACGAGGAGCGGTTCGTCGAGGCGGGCCGCGGTGTCCAGGCATTCGAGACCCGCTGGGGCCGCGCCGCCATCCTCATCTGCGAGGACGCCTGGCACTCCTTCACTCCAATGCTCGCGGCGCTGGGCGGGGCCCAGCTCATCCTGATACCGAGTGCGAGCCCCGCGCGCGGCGTTGAGCTGCCGGAGGAAACGTCGGGGCGTCCGGCCAGCCTGGCCCGCTGGAACCGGCTGGTGCAGGACATCGCGGGCGAGCACGGCGTCTACGTCGCCCTGGCGCAGCTCGTGGGCTTCGAGGGCGGCAAGGCGTTCCCGGGCGGGAGCCTCGTGGCGGGCCCCCGGGGCGACCTCCTGGCGGAGGGACCGATCTTCGAGGAGGCACTGATCCGGGTGACCCTCGACTTCGAGGAGATCACGCGCGCCCGGGCCGACATGCCGTTGCTGTCGGATCTCGAGATGCGGCTGCCGCACCTGCTCGGCTCGCTGCACGAAGCGCGGCGCGGCGGGAAGGGAGGCGGGGGCCCGAACGCGGGCAGCGCGTCGACTCGTGCCGACCACGCCCCTCGCGTCGCGCTGGCGCCAGCCGCCATGCGGGCCGATCCTTCCCGCGACCCGCTGGCCATCGACGCGGCCCTCACGCGCCGATGGCTGGTCGAGTTCATCCGCGACGAGGTCCAGCGCCGTCGCGGGTTCGAGCGCGTGGTGCTCGGGCTTTCCGGCGGCGTAGACAGCTCGGTGGTGGCCTACCTCGCCGCCGAGGCGCTCGGGCCCCGAAGCGTCATCGGCGTCAGGATGCCGTACCGCACGTCGAGCGCCGAGAGTCTCGCTCACGCGCAGCTGGTCGTGGATGCACTCGGGATCGAGGAAATCACGGTGGAGATCAGCGACGCCGTGGACGGACTCGCCGCTGCCATGCCGGAGAAGCCGGACGCCGGCCGGCTGGGCAACATCATGGCCCGGACGCGGATGATCACGCTGTTCGACCTCTCCGCCGCTCGTCACGCGCTCCCGCTCGGCACCGGCAACAAGACCGAGCGTTTGTTCGGCTACTTCACCTGGCACGCCGACGACTCCCCGCCGGTGAACCCGATCGGGGATCTCTTCAAGTCGCAGGTCTGGGCGCTGGCCCGAAGTCTCGGTGTCCCCGACGTCATCGTGTCGAAGCCGGCGAGCGCCGACCTCATCAAGGGCCAGACCGACGAGGGCGACTTCGGAATCAGCTATCCCCGGGCCGATGCCATCCTGCACTGGATCCTGCTCGGCTACCGGAGCCCCGAGATCGCGGCGCTTGGTTTCGGGGCGGAGGAGATCGCCCTGGTCCGGAAGCGATTGGATTCCACCCACTGGAAGCGCCGGCTCCCCACGGTGGCCATGCTGAGCGCGACGGCGATCGGGGAGTACTACCTGAGGCCGGTGGACTACTAGCGAGGGAGAGGACGCCGAATGCCGCCCGATGCCCGCCCGATGAGCCATTCCGTCGGCACGATCACCACCTTCGTCATGCCCCACATGCAGAACATCCGCGGCGACCTCTTCGGCGGCGACTTGATGGCGCTGGTGGACCAGGCGGCCGCGGTGGCGGCGATCCGGCATGCAGGCGGCGCCGCCGTGACGGCGAGCATCGACCGGGTGGATTTCCGCGAGCGGATTCCGGTAGGATCGCTGGTGACCTGCGAGGCGACGGTCGACTTCGTCGGCAACAGCTCGATGGACATCACCGTCGAGGTGTACGCCGAGCAGGTGAGCACCGGCGTGCGGCGGCACACGCACACCGCGCACGTGGTCTTCGTGGCGATCGACGACGAGGGCAAGCCGGTTCGCGTGCCCCGGCTGATTCCGGAGACCGACGAGCAGCACGCGCGCTATGACCGCGCGGAGGCGCACCGGCTGAGCAGCCGGCCGGCATGACGACGTCGCTGGTGGCCCTGGTGCTGAGCGGGGGCGGCGCCAAAACCGCGGCCCACCTCGGGGCGTCCCGCGCGCTCGCGGAGGCCGGGCTCGCCCCCGCCCGGTACGTGGCGACGTCGATGGGCGCGGTAATCGCTGCCGGGCTCGCGGCAGGCATGGACCACGGGATGCTGCTCGAGCGGCTGACGGAGGTGGGTCGCCGGGGAATTGTGCGGGACCGGCTCGCTCCGCTGGCCGGGCTGTTCGCGGGCGCGCTGCTCCGGCCCCGACCCTTCCGCCGGGCCGTCGAGGCGCTGGTCCCCGCCCGGCGGTTCGCGGAGCTGGGAGTGCCGCTCACCGTCTCGGTGGTGGATCTCGATACGGGCGAACTGCTCCTCTACGGCGCCGGCGGCGAGGACGCCCCGCTGATCGACGTGCTCTGTGCCAGTTGCGCGTTGCCGCTCTACTTCCCTCCGGTGCCGCTCGCCGGGCGTCGCTGCGGCGATGGAGGACTCCGCGGCGTGCTGCCGCTCGAGGCGGCGGCGCGGCTCGCCGTGACGGAGAACGTCGTGGCGGTGGACGTCGGGCCGGGCCTCGATGCGGTGGGTGGACCGCCGGTCGGGTCGCCGCCGCTCGTTCGGGCGCACGACGAGGCGGTGGGCACGCTGATGGCGGCGCACACGGCGGCGCAGTTGGCGGCCTGGCGCGGCGCGCCGGAGCGGCCGCCGCTCCTCTACGTGCGGCCGGGCGTGGAGCGAAACGCGACCTTCCAGGTCGAGCGGATGCGCCGGTATGCGGAGGACGGCTACCACGCCGCACGGGCGGCCCTTGCCGGAGTGCTGCCGGCCGCGGCCGCTGACGCGCCCTTGACGGGCACTTCGTTCGGGGCAAATTGACGAGATGAGAGCCTCGGAAGCAATGGTGGCGGATCCGCACGTCGCGGTAGCAGGCGCGATGGCGAGCGAGGTGGCCATCATGCTCAAGACCCGCAACATATCCGTCGTCCCCGTCGTGGACGATCACCGCACGCGCCGCTTTCTGGGCACCCTCAGTGACCGCGATCTCGTCACCCGCTGTCTGGCCGAGGGGAAGCACCCGTGGCACACGCGGTCCGACTCCCTCATGCGCACCAACTCGCCCGTGGTGGGGCCCGACCAGGAGCTCACGGGCTATCGGGTCCGGATGGATCTCGAGCCTCATGAGTCGCACCTCCGGCCCACGATCACCGTAGTGGACGCGGATGGCTGCGTGCTCGGGTTCATCAGCCATCCGGAGCAGATTCCGGGGGTGGAGATCGTCTGGGGCGATGGGTAGCACGCCCCGGGGAAGTGAGGGTCGCACCTGATGCCCGACTTCAAGCTGTTCACGCTCGCCGAGGCTGAACGCACGCTGCCGCTGGTGCGGAGGATCGTGCACGATCTCACCGTCGGGTACCCGGCCTGGCGGGCCGCGGTCTCGCGGTTCGAGCTCCTGACCGGCGGTGCGCGCGCCGATTGGGGTGAGACGAAGGAACTGGTCGCCGCGCGGGAGTCGGTCACGCATCACGCCGAGCGGATCAACCGCTACCTCCAGGAGCTCGAGGCGGTGGGCTGCGTATTCAAGGGATTCGAGGCGGGCCTGGTGGACTTCTACTCGCTCCGCGAAGATCGGCCGATCTTCCTCTGCTGGCGGCTGGGCGAAGAGCGCATCACCTACTGGCACGAGATCGAGTCCGGCTTCTCCGGGCGCCAGCCGATCGACGGCGCCATTCTCTCGGCGGTGTCCTCGTGATCCGGTTCTGGCTCTTTCTGCATCTGCTCGGCTTCACCCTGTGGCTGGGCGGCAGCTTCGCGGCGATGGCAGCGGGAGTGGCGGGAAAGCGGGAAGACCGCGCCGGGCTCGGCGCCATCGCCCGCTCGCAGGCGGCAGCCTACAAGTCGGTCATTGCGCCCGGCGCGCTGCTGGCGGTCCTTTCGGGGGTGATCCTCACGTTCAGCGTGTCGAGCCGGATGGGCGAGCTGGTGGGGTTCAGCATCTGGCTCATGGTCATGCAGGGGGCAGGCATTCTGGCCGCGTTGCTGGTGCTGCTGATCGGCCTGCCCACGGCGGCCAAGCTCGCTCGGCTGGACCCCGTGGGGCAGGGGGCCGGCTACTTCGACGAGCTCCGGCAGCGGCAGAAGATCGTCGGGTCGGTAGCGGGGACGCTCGCGCTACTGGCGCTGGTGGCGGGAGCGTTGGTGCGGTAGGGGTCAGGCGGTCGGGCGGTCGGGACGGACGGACGGCGCTTGCCTGCGGAATCCTGCCGGCACATGCATTTGGCCGGCCGCTAAGGCCAGTGCGCGGCCAGGTCTTCCCATTGTGGGTTGGTGCGCTCGATCAGCGCCAGCTTTCGCCGGCGCGTCCATCCTTTCAGTTGCCTCTCCCTCCGAATGGCATCGTGCGCCTCCCCTGCTGCTTCGACGTGCACCAGGCGTGTGGCCGCATGCCGGAATACATACCGGAATGGATCGCGGCCCTCCCGGTGCTCGACGACGCGGCGTACGAGATTGTTGGTGATTCCGACGTACAGCTCGCGCGAGTCGCTGGCGAGGATGTAGACGTAGAACGGGCGGTGTCGCATCCTCCAGTCTTCGCGCCATCGCGCAACGGCGGTTCAAGGGACGCCAGGGCCCGGTTGTCCCGTGGCGGTACGCAGAAGCGCGGCAGCCCTCCGCGCGAAGCCTGGGCCGCGTCGGCCGGCGTCGCCCGAGTCACACCCCTCACCGCCTGCCCACCCTCCTGCCCGTCCTGCACACCCCTCGCACCGGGCATTCCCCGCACCTGGCCACTCGGGCTGTGCAGATCAGGGCTCCGAGTTCCATGATCGCCTGATTGAAGGCCCAGGCGGCATTGCCGCGTCGGCGGGGCACCAGTGCGGCGCCCGTTTCCCACAGCCTGCGCTCGGCACGGGGACCAGTGAGCGCTGGGTGGAACGCCCGGCGGATCACTCGGGCGACGTTGGTATCGATGGCCGGCGTCGGCCGCTCGTAGGCGAAGCTCGCGATGGCGCCCGCCGTGTAGCGGCCCACGCCCGGGAGCAGCCGCAGCAGTTCCGGATCGGCGGGAATCACGCCCGCGTGCTCCCGCACCACCGTCCGCGCCAACTGGTGCAGGTGGGCGGCCCGCCGGTAATAGCCCAGCCCGGCCCAGCTCTCCCGCACCATGGCCGGCTCGGAGCCGGCCAGCGCCTGGACCGTGGGAAATCGTTCGAGGAAGCGGCGGTAGTACGGCTCGACCCGCGATACCTGGGTCTGCTGCAGCATGAACTCCGACACCGCGATGTGGTAGGGATCCCGGGTGCGGCGCCAGGGGAGATCACGCCCGTGGCGGCGGAACCAGCGGAGGAGCCGGCGGCGGAACTCGCGGGTGCGGGCGAAATCACGGGCAGGGGTAGACTTACGCGCCATGGGTGGGCAAGATAAAGGGCCTATGGCCACCTCCACCACGCTCGACATCCGACAGCTCACCGGCCGCTTCGTCCTCGATGGGGCGTCGCAGGTCGGGCGGCTCACCTACTTCGTCATCGACATGATCCGCGGCCTGGGCGAGGTGCGGATCTGGTGGCCGAGAATGATGGTGGAGGCGTGGAACATCGGCGCGGGCAGCCTGTTCATCGTGCTGCTCATCTCCGCCTTCGCGGGGGCGGTCACGGCGCTCCAGACCGGATACCAGTTCACCGGCAGCATTCCGTACTACGTGGTGGGGACCCTGGTGGTCTCCTCCATCATCCTCGAGCTGGGGCCGGTGCTCACGGCGCTCATTCTGGCCGGGCGCATCGGGGCGCGCTACGCCGCGGAGCTGGGGACGATGCGGGTCACCGAGCAGATCGACGCGCTCGAGAGTCTGGGCCGGTCGCCGTCGTCGCACCTGGTGATCCCGCGCGTCCTGGCCGGGCTCCTCATGATCCCGGCGCTTACGGTGTTCGCCAATCTCGCGGGCGTTCTGGCGGGCTGGGTCTCGGTGAAGGCGGTCCTTCCCGTCACCGACGCCGACTTCATCTACGGCGCCCAGTACTACTGGCGGCCGTGGGACGCGTGGTACTCGATCATCAAGGCGTTCTTCTTCGCCGGCTCGATCACGATCATCTCGTGCTACATGGGATTCAACACGCAGCAGGGCGCCGAGGGCGTGGGGAAGAGCACCACGACCGCGGTCGTCACCAGCTCGGTGCTGATTCTGGTGCTCGACACCGTGCTCACCCGCCTCCTGCTCAACCAGTGAGCCCGCGTCGATGATCGAAGTCCATAACGTGGTGAAGCGGTTCGGCAAGCAGACGGTGCTGAACGGCGTGGAGTTCGAAGTGCGCGAGGGCGAGACGGTCGCGCTTCTCGGCCCGTCCGGCACCGGGAAGAGCGTGCTGCTTAAGACGATCATCGGGCTGATCAAGCCGGACCACGGGACGGTGTATATCGACGGCAAGGACGTCTGCAAGCTCAACCGGAAGGAGTTGAGCGAGCTCCGGTCGCGGATCGGCTACGTCTTCCAGAACGGCGCGCTGTTCGATTCGATGGACGTGTTCGAGAACGTGCGGCTCGGTATCACCGACCAGGACAAGTACACGGACCTGGCGTACGTGCGCGAACGGATCGCCGAGGTCATCCGGCTGGTGAATCTCCCGGCGGACACGATCGACAAGTTTCCGGCGCAGCTCTCGGGCGGCATGCGGAAGCGCGTCGGGATCGCGCGAGCCATCGCGGGCAGCCCCAAGTATCTTCTCTACGACGAGCCCACCTCCGGGCTCGACCCCGTCAACGCCGACATCATCGACGGCCTGGTGCAGCGGCTCGACCACGAGCTCGGCGTCACCAGCGTTATGGTGACCCACGACGTGCGCGGTGCCTTCCGGGTGGCCGACCGGCTGGCGCTGCTGAGCGAAGGCAAGATCGTCATGCAGGGCACCCCGCAGGAGTTCCTGGAGTCGAAGAACGAGAAGGTCCGGGAGTTCCTCGAGCGCGACTTCGACAATCCCTCTTTCGCCGCCTGAGCGTCCATGGATCTGCGTGTACGGGAAGTGACCGTCGGCTCGATCGTCATCGTGGCGATTCTCGTCTTCGTCTTCGGCACGATGTGGCTCAGCGGCCGGCGGGTCGGCTCCGGCAACACGGTGCGCATGCAGTTCGCCAACGTGAGCGGACTCAAGCGCGCGTCGCCGCTGAGGATTTCCGGCGTCAACGTCGGCAAGGTCGAGTCGATCGAGTTTCTGGACGTGGGCAAGGTGCTCGTCGAAGCGAGCCTTCCGCCCAAGATCGTGCCCAAGGTGGACGCGAGCGCCGAGATCGTGTCGGTGACGCTAGTGGGTGACTACGCGGTGGACTTCGATCCGGGGCAGAGCGGCCAGCCGCTGGCGCCGGGAACGGTCCTCCTCGGACATCGCGAGGTCGCGCTCAGCGACCGCGCGGTCGACCTGAGCGACCGGGCCGACAGTGTCCTGCTCGGCGTTCAGACCATCGTGAACCAGAAGACCGCCGACCAGCTCAGCGCCACGCTCGAGGCGCTGCAGGCCACCCTCCAGGCCACCCGGCAGACGATGCGCGTCCTCAGCGATACCGCGCGCGGCCCCATGGGCGAGCTGACCCAGACCCTCCGCTCCTTCCGTCAGCTCGGCACGCGGCTCGACAGCACGCTCGCCAACCCGGCCCTCGCGCGCACCCTGGGCCGGGCCGACACCCTCACCAGCAACCTGGCCGCGATGACGGCGCAGCTCACCAGTACCGGCGCCCGGCTCGACAGCGTCCTCGCCGGCGTCAACAACGGCCGCGGCACGATCGGCAAGTTCGCGACCGACAGCAGCTTCTATACCGACATCCGGGAGCTGAGCCGGAGCATGAAGGGGCTGATCGACGAGCTGCAGAAACATCCGGGCAAGGTCCCGGTTACCGTCAAGCTCTTCTAGGGCGCGGTAAGAGGTGAGAGGTAGGAGGTAAGAGGTCTGCTCGTCGAGCACCTCTTACCTCTCACCTCTTACCTCTTACCTTATGGGTTCCATGCTCACCGCCACCTTCCTCGGCACCGGCGCCGCCTGCCCCACGATCGACCGGAACGTGGCCGGCCTGGCCGTGCAGCGCGAGGGGGAGATGATTCTGTTCGACTGCGGCGAGGGCACGCAGCGGCAGATGATGCGCTACGGGGTGGGCTTCTCATTTACCGACGTCTTCTTCAGCCACTTCCATGCGGACCACATGCTCGGGATCACCGGGCTGATACGGACCATGGGACTGCAGGACCGGTCGGCGCCGGTGACGCTCTACGGACCGCGCGGGGCGCAGCGCGTGCTGGGTGCCGCCCTGAGCCTCGGGATCGAGCGGAACAAGTTCCCCGTGCAGATCGTCGAGGTCCGGCCCGGCGACCGCCTCGACCGGAACGGCTACGACATCGTGGTCTTCGCGACGGAGCACCGGGGGGACACGGTCGGCTACGCGCTGGTCGAGCACATTCGCCTGGGCCGTTTCCACCCGGAGCGCGCGCGCGAGCTGGGCGTGCCCGAGGGACCGCTCTGGGGCCGGCTCCACAAGGGGGAAACGGTGACGCTCGACGACGGGCGGAGCGTGAGCCCGGCGGATCTCGTCGGTGGGCCGCGGCGCGGGCGCACGCTGGTCTACTCGGGCGACACGCGGCCCACGCTGGCGGTGCTCGAGGCCGCACGCGGTGCCGATCTCCTGATTCACGAGGCCACATTCGGCGGAGATGAGGCCGAGCGCGCGGTCGAGACCGGCCACTCGACCGCATCCGAGGCGGCCCGACTGGCGCTCGAGGCGGGCGTGCGGCGGCTGGTGCTGACGCACATCAGTCCCCGTTACACGCGGGACGCGCCCGAGCTGCTGGCGGAGGCGCGCGCGGTGTTTCCGGAGACCACCATCGCGCGGGATGGGATGATGGTGGAGGTGCCGTTCATGGAGTAGGTCAGGCGGTCGGGCGGTCGGTTGTGAGTACTGCTGATATGCCGTGGATTCAGAACCTCCCAGGAGCTCCGAGTGACTCCCACACCCTCGCGCTACGAGCTGGCCCTGCTCGTCAGCATGGTGGTTCTGCTGCTCTGGTCCGGGATCCATCCGCACGACCGATTCACGTGGTGGCTCGAGGTGGCGCCGATCCTCATCGGTGTGCCGGTGCTTATCTGGCTGTACCCCGGACTGCGGCTCACGCCGCTCACCTATTCGCTCATCTGGCTCCACTGCCTCATCCTCATGCTCGGCGGCCATTACACCTACGCTCAGGTCCCCCTCGGCTTCTGGATGGAGGAATGGTTCGGGTTCACCCGGAACAACTATGACCGCCTGGGCCACCTGGCTCAGGGATTCATCCCGGCGATGCTGGTCCGTGAAATCTTCATTCGCCGCTCGCCGCTTCGCGGGAGCCGGTGGCTGCCGATCATGGTCATCTGCTTCTGTCTCGCCTTCAGCGCGTTCTACGAGCTGACCGAGTTCTGGACGGCGCTCTCGGCCGGCGGCGCGGCCACCGACTTCCTCGGCACCCAGGGCGACGTGTGGGATACCCAGTGGGACATGCAGATGGCGCTGATCGGAGCGATCGTCTCGGTCCTGGCGCTCTCGAGGGTGCAGGACGGGCAATTGGCGCGGATGGGCATCGGGGCGCGGAGTGTAAGTGCTGTCACAGACCCGGCCTCGGCGGCCACGTAGATTGGCCCACTCGCCGGGAGAGACCTGGCGATCACCGGAAGGGAGACTCTTCATGCTCTGGCTAGCGATCGTTCTCTTCGTGCTGTGGATCCTGGGATGGCTGGTCTTTCACGTCGCGGGTGGCCTCATCCACATTCTTCTGGTCATCGCGATCATCGTTTTCCTGGTCAATCTCTTCACCGGCCGCCGGACGGTCTGAGCGCGGGGGCGCTGCCGGCTCTGCGGCGGCCGAACGCGCCCTGACGCCCTGCCGGGAACACCCCTCCGTCGCAGGCGCGCATGGTAGATTCCTCTCCCATGCGACTCCTCTTCGATGCTCGCGCCGCGCTCCTCGCCGGCTGTTCACTGTCCCTGGCCGCCGCCCTGGCCGGCTGCGGCCCCGATGCGGACTCGCAGGCTCGGCCGGCCGGGGATACAGGGACGGCCCGGATCGCCGGCAAGGCCACAGTCCATCCGCCGGACAGCGTGCCCGAGGTGCACCCATGGGTGCCCAGGCCCATCTCCGCGCGTCCGGTGGTCGCGCCAGGGCCGGCCGGCGCCGCCGCCGATTCCGGCAGCCCGCCGGCGCCCGTCGACTCCGCGGCGGCCGGCAAGCGGCGCTACGCGCTCACCCCGGCCGACTCGGCCCGCTGGCCCGTAAAGGGGCCGGCGCCGCTTCCTGGCGCCTTGCTGCCGGACGCGCGCATCGTCGCCTTCTATGGCAATCCAAAGTCGAACCGCATGGGGATTCTCGGCCAACTCCCGCCCGCGGAGATGCTGGCCAGGCTGGAGCACATCGCGACGGAGTGGGCCCAGGCCGACACATCGCGCCGCGTGATGCCGGCGCTCCACCTCATCGCCACCGTCGCCCAGGGAAAGCCGGGACCCGGCGGCAAGTACCGGCTGCGCCACTCCGACCAGACGATCGAGCAGGTGCTGGGCTGGGCCGAGGAGCGGGGCTGGATCGTGTTCCTCGACGTGCAGATCGGCCACAGCACGGTGGCCGACGAGCTGCCGCATTTGGTCAAATATCTCGAGCGGCCGTACGTCCACCTCGCGCTCGATCCGGAGTTCGCGATGAAGCTCGGCGGGGTCCCGGGCCGGCGGATCGGCACGCTGGACGCGGCCGACGTCAACGATGCCGTGCAGCTTCTGGCCGGGATCGTGGACCGGAAGAAGCTGCCGCCGAAGGTGCTCGTGGTGCACCGCTTCACCCAGCGAATGCTCACCAACCACGCCGGCATCAGGCTCGATCCCCGGGTGCAGGTGGTGGTGGACATGGACGGCTTCGGGCCACCGAATTTCAAGGAAGATGCTTACAAGTACTTCATCGTCCCCGAGCCGGTGCAGTACACGGGGTTCAAGCTGTTCTTCAAGAACGACAAGCCGATGATGACGCCGGCGCAGGTGCTCGCGCTGTACCCACAGCCGCTGTACATCCAGTACCAGTAGCGCCGGCGCCGGAGGATCCATGCCTCGCCGCAGCGCCGTCCTGCCCTGCGCGGTCCTCCTGGTCGCCTGCGCCGCACCGGCGGCCACCGGAGTTCCGTTGCCGGTGACGCCCGATGCGCCCCGGCAGGTCGATGCCCTCGCGGACGACTACTTCGCGGCGTGGGTTCGGTCCTTTCCTCTCAGTGCCCTCCTCTCCGGCGTCCCGGACGCGCCCAATGAAAGTCTCAGCGACAATTCCCTTGCGGCGGTGCGCGCCTGGCAGAAGCGGGAGGACCGGTGGCTCGCCCGGCTGCAGCAGGTTCCGGCCGAAGCAGTACGGGGCGGGCCGGCGGAGGCGACGTATGGCGTGCTGCTCGAGACGCTCGAGGCGGCGCGGCAGACGCGCGTCTGCCGCGCCGAGCTGTGGCCGCTCGATCAGCAGGGCGGATGGCAGATCACTTTGCCCCTCGTCTCCCAGCTCCAGCCGTTGGGGACCGAGCGCCTGCGGGCCGAGGCGCTCACCCGCTGGCGGGCAATGCCACGCTACATCGACAACGAGATCGGCAATCTCCGTGAGGGCCTCCGGGCCGGCTACACCCAGCCGCGGGCGAACGCCGAGGCGGTCCTGGCGCAGCTCGATGACATCCTGGCACTCCGTCCCGAAGACTCGCCGTTCGCGAGGCTGGCCGCTCGCGACTCCGCGCCCGGCTTCGGCGATTCGGTGGTCGCCATCGTGGGGGGACAGATCCTTCCCGCCGTCCGGCGTTACCGCGCCTTTCTCGCGTCGGAGTACATCCCGGGGACGCGGACGGCGACGGCGCTGACGGCGCTGCCGCACGGCGCCGACTGCTACCGGGCGCTGGTGCGGCAGTACGCCACCGAGGATCTGGCCCCGCTGGCGGTGCATCAGCTCGGGCTCCGCCAGATGAACGCGCTCGAGAGCGAGATGCGGCCGATCGCCCGGGGCAGCTTCGGCACCGATGATCTCCCCGCGCTGTTCGAGCGCCTGCGCACCGATGGCGCGTTCACCTTCGGGAGCCGGGAGGAGATCATCCGCACGGCCCAGGCGGCGGTGGCGCGCGCCAGGGCGGCCATGCCCAAGTGGTTCGGCCGGCTACCGAAAGCGGACGTCATCGTGGATCCCTGCCTCCCGTTCGAGGAGAAATCCGGGTGCCCCAACTCGTATGTATCGGGCACCCCGGACGGGAAGCGGCCGGGCCGGTGGCGGATCAACGCCGGCAACACGCCGCCGCAGCCCCGCGCACCGCTCGAGGGCACGGCGTTTCACGAGACCATCCCGGGCCACCACCTGCAGGGTTCGCTGGCCCAGGAGCGGCCCGACGCGCACCCGATCACGCGCTACTTCTGGTTCTCGGGCTTCGGAGAGGGATGGGCGCTGTACGCCGAGCGCCTCGCGCTCGACATGGACATCTATTCCTCGGACCTGGCCCGGTTCGGGGAGCTCGGAGAGCAGGCGCTCCGGGCCGCGAGGCTGGTGGTGGATCCGGGTCTTCACGTCATGGGCTGGTCGCGGCGGCAGGCGCTCGACTACATGGTGGCCCATGTGCCGGAGTCGCACGCGGTGCTCGAGTCGGAGGTGGATCGCTACATCTCATCGCCCGCGCAGGCCACATCATACATGGTGGGGCGGCTGGAGATCGAGCGGCTGCGGGAGGAGGCGCGGACGCGGCTGGGGAGCGCGTTCGACATCCGGGAGTTCCACGACACGGTGCTGGAAAGCGGGTGCATCCCGCTCCCGCTGTTGCGCGCGCACATGGAGGCCTGGCTCGACGGACGCGCGGCGCAGGGGCGAGGTCGCTGATCGGCACGCTCGGCCGCTCGTCGGCACCCGGGTTTTCCGCCTACATCACCTGCACATCCGCCCGCGCCCACGTCCGCCTGAACCGGGCGTCGACTTCGCCGGCCTCCTTCGTCCGCCCCTCGGCCGCGAGCGCGCGGGCCAGCCCCCGCAGCGACCAGCCGTTGTTGGGGTATCGCACCAGGTCTTCGCGGTATGCCTGCTCCGCTTCTCCGGCCCGCCCCGCCGCCAGCAATACCGCACCCAGCGACTGGCGGAGCGGGACGACCCAGGCGGTCGGCTCGTCATAGGTGAGCTCATCCTCGAGCGCGATCCCCTCGCGCAGCGCGCGGAGCGCCTCGCCCGTGTGGTTCCGCCGGGCGGCCATCTCTCCGGACAGGTGCCGCTCGGCGATCCGCAGCAGGGTCCGCGCGGAATTGAGATTCGCGGTCTGCTCCGGCGGAATCCTGGTCGCTATGGCGGCGACGCTGTCGTGCTCGACCGCCGCCGAGTCCCAGCGTCCCGCCGCGGTGAACGCCAGCCCGCGCGCGTAGTGCCACACGCCGGTGGTGTAGCGCAGCTCCGGCGCCGGCGCCGGCTCTTTCAGCACGTCGTCCCAGCGGGAGAAACGGACCAGCGTGAACAGCGCCACCGGCGAGTAGTACTCGAACGGCGGGATCATCCGCACGGCCTCGAGCGGAACCTTGGCCTGGATGGTTCGCGCCGCGGCGAGCGCCTCCCGGCTCCGGCCGAGCATCAGGAGCGCTTCCCACATGACGTGAAAGTTGTGGGGGACGTAGCCCAGGGGGTACACGCCCGTCGGGTGGCGGGCCGCGACGTACTCCTGGTCGACATGCACAGCGGTAGCGTTGTGCGCCACCGCGTCCTCCCACCGGCCGATTCGCATGTAGATGTGAGTCGGCATGTGGACCAGATGGCCGGCGCCGGGGACCAGGCTTCCGAGCCGCTCGGCGCAGGGCAGGGCGCGCTCCGCGAAGGTCGAGGCCTCGATCGCATGGATGTAGAAGTGACATGCGCCCGGGTGGTCGAGCCTCCGGTTCACGATGCCCTCGAGCACCTTCACCGTCTCCAGCGTGCTCGGTGCGCGAGGCTTGCCCGCGTTGGTCCAGTAGTTCCACGGTCGGAGATCCATCAGCGCCTCCGCGTAGAGCACGGCGGCATCGTCGTCGGCAGGGAAGCGCCGGTGCACCTCGCCGATGGCCCGGGCCCAGGCGGAATCGAGCGGAGCGCGGTTGGCGCGGACGTGGGGCGAGTATCGCTGTACCAGTGCCCCGATGTAGGCCTGCTCCTGCTTCGAGGTCCAGCCCGCGTTGCTCACCGCCTGCTGCACCGCCTCCCATGCAGGCCTCACGGCGGCGGTGTCCATCGGCACATTGATGTTGGGGCCGAGCGCGTAGGCCACGCCCCACCAGCACATGGCGCAGGCCGGGTCCTCGCGGATACCTTCGCGGAAGGACTTGATCGCCTCGTCATGATTGAAGCCGTAGGTGAGCCGGAGGCCCTGGTCGAAGTATTTCTGCGCCAGCGGCGAGCCGGTGGTGATCGCCTTGTGGTATGAGCCGAGGTTGGCGTACAGCGGGGTCCGGCCGCCCGTCGAGGAATCCTCGGCGGGCTTCGGTGCGGGCATCTCGTGTCCCTGATGCTCGCGTTCCTGCGCCACCAGCGGTCCCGCTCCCAGGGCGACCACCGCCAGCGTCATCCGTATTCCGCGCATCGTCAGTCTCCTTCGTTCACGCCCCTGATCATCGCGCCGACATCTCCGCCGTCGGCACCTCCGCGCGGGCCTCGGCAGGGCGAAGTCGATCGCGCCGTCGTGCGCCGCCGGCGCCAGGCGCTGCCGGGGGTTCGGGGCGGAGCACGTTGACCGCCACTCTGAGGTCGTGCTCGCGCCCAAGGCGGCAGGAGGAGCAGATGGCGTGCTGGCG
>DATAHW010000095.1:0-16565 GCA_036262935.1 Gemmatimonadales bacterium
TCCTCGAGCGGCTCGACCGGATCGAGCGCGAGAACCGGCGGCTCCGCCGGTTCGGCAACATGATGTTCGTCGGCCTGGCGCTGGTGCTGGGCGCGACGGCGGCGGTGTTCTGGTACTCGGGCCGGTTCGGCCTGGCCGGGGGCATTCCCGAGAACCTCACCGCCCACCAGTTCACCATCCGGGACGAGCAGGGCACGACGCGGGGCACCTGGGGCTTGGCGGAGGATGGGACCATCCGGTTCCAGCTCAGCGACCTGCGGGGCACGCCGCGGGTGCGGCTCAGCCTGCTCGGGGACGGCTCCGCCGGCCTCTCGTTCTCGGACACGAGCGACAAGAAGCTCGTGGTGATCGGCGCGCTGCCGGACCAGTCCACCTCGTTCGTAATGAGCGACCATTCGGGAGTGCCGCGCGCGGTGCTCGGGATGTCGAGCAACGGCTCGTCCAACCTCGTCTTCGCGGACCGGGACGGTGCCACCAAGGCCGGGCTGGGCGTGGACGCGCGGGGGCAGGGGGCATTCACGCTCGCCGACCGCGGCGGCAGAGCCATCGACCAGTCGGAGCCGGAGCCGGATTCGGTGGACGACGTGGCGCCGGACAGCCAGCCCGCGGCGACCCAGAAGGCAGCGCCCCTCCAGAAGGCGGCACCCCTTCAGAAGCCCGTGCGGAAGCAATAACGTGCGCATCCTCGTCACCGGTGGCGCCGGGTTCATCGGCTCGCACCTCTGCGACCGTCTGCTGGCCGATGGACACCAGGTCGTCTGCCTCGACAACTTCTTCACCGGCCGGCGGGAGAACATCGAGCACCTGCTCGACCACCTCGATTTCGAGGTGCTCCGCCACGACGTCTGCGAGCCGCTCTTCACCGAGGTGGACCAGATCTACAACCTGGCCTGTCCCGCCTCGCCGGTGCACTACCAGTACAACCCGGTCAAGACCGTCAAGTCGAACGTCATGGGCGCCATCAACATGCTGGTGCTCGCCAAGCGGGTCCGGGCGCGCATCCTCCAGGCGTCCACCTCCGAGGTGTACGGCGACCCCTACGTGCACCCGCAGGTCGAGGGCTACTGGGGGAACGTGAACCCGATCGGCCCGCGCGCCTGCTACGACGAAGGGAAGCGCGTGGCCGAGACGCTCATGTCGGACTACCACCGCGAGGACCGGGTGGACATCCGGATCGCCCGGATCTTCAACACCTACGGGCCGCGGATGGCGGAGAACGACGGGCGGGTGGTGTCCAACTTCATCGTGCAGGCCCTCCGGGGCCAGGAGCTGACGCTCTACGGCAGCGGCGAGCAGACCCGCTCGTTCTGCTACGTGGACGATCTGGTGGACGGACTGGTGCGGCTCATGAACTCCGACGGCCGGCACGATCCGGTCAACCTGGGCAACCCGGTCGAGTTCACCATCCGCGAGCTGGCGGAACAGGTGATCGAGCTGGTGGGCGGCGAGACGCGCATGACCTTCCGCTCCCTCCCGCAGGACGACCCGACCCGCCGGCAGCCCGATATCACCCGCGCGCGCGAGTGGCTGGGCTGGGAGCCGCGAACCCAGCTCGCCGAGGGGCTGGTGCGCACCGTGGCGTATTTCCGGCACCGGCTCACCCGCCGGAACCGGGCGGCGGTGCCGGCGGTGGACGGGGAGATGACGGCGCCGGGGATGCTCGACTGAACTGCGGTGAGGGGTGAGGGGTGAGCGGTGAAGGGTCGGCGGGACGCCAGTACCCCTCCCTGCCTCACGTCCAACTCATTGTCCCGCCTGATCTTGCCTTCCGCGACCCGGATCACAGCCCCCGCTCCCGCATCCCCCTACATTCCCTGGACGTCTCAGTTGATCGGCCGCGACCCGCGAACCGAGGAACGTCCATGAATCGTCGCGCGGTACTTCCGCTCTCCTCCCTCCTCTTTGCCGGCGGCCTCACGCTGGCCCCGATGGGCTGCGCCCGGAACCCCGTCACCGGCAAGAACGAGCTCTCGCTGGTCTCCGAGTCCCAGGAGATCCAGATGGGCAAGGAGGCGGCGGCGCAGGTGCAGCAGTCGATCGGTTACTACAACGATCCCGCGCTGCAGGCGTACGTCTCCGGCATCGGCATGAAGATGGCCAAGGCCTCCGAGCGGCCCAATCTGCCGTGGGAGTTCCACGTCGTGAACGACGCGTCGGTCAACGCCTTTGCGCTGCCCGGCGGGTTCATCTTCGTCACCCGCGGGCTCATGACGGCCATCAACGACGAGGCCGAGCTCGCGACGGTGGTGGGGCACGAGATCGGACACGTGACCAACCGGCACTCGGTGCAGCAGATGAGCAAGGCGGAACTGGCCCAGGTGGGGCTCGGCATCGGGAGCATCCTGTCGTCCGACGTGGCCAAGCTGGCCGGTCTCGCCAGCCAGGGGTTGAGTCTCCTGTTCCTCAAGTACAGCCGGGACGCCGAGAACCAGGCCGACAAGGCGGGCTTCCGCTACGCGCTCAATGCGAACTACAACGTGAGCGAGATGGCGAACGTGTTCCAGACGCTCGACCGCATGAGCCAGGCGAGCGGCGGCGGGAAGCTGCCCGAATGGCTCTCGACCCACCCCGATCCAGGCACCCGCGTGCAGAACACCGAGCAGCGGCTCGACACGCTGTCGCGGAGCCTGGCCAACACGATCACCAACCGCGACGTCTACCTGCAGCACATCGCCGGGCTGACCTACGGCGAGGACCCGCGGCAGGGGTTCTTCGAAGGCAGCACGTTCTACCATCCCGACCTGCGGTTCCAGCTCACCTATCCGCAGGGGTGGCAGACCCAGAACACTCCCGACGCCGTCGTCGCCATGAGCCCGCAGCAGGACGCGATCATTCAGCTCGGCCTGGCCGGCCAGACTCCGCCGCAGCAGGCGGCGCAGCAGTTCCTGTCACAGCAGGGTGTGCAGGCGGGGAACACCTCGACCCAACCGGTCAATGGGCTGCCCGCGGCCTCGGGCTACTTCCAGGCGCAGACGGAGCAGGGCACCATCCAGGGGATCGTCACCTTCCTCTCCTACAACGGCAACACCTACGGCCTTCTGGGCTACGCGCCGAGCGGGAAGTTCAACCAGTACGATCAGATCGTCCAGCAGGCCATCCGGAGCTTCGGCCCGCTCCAGAACCAGGCCGCGCTGAGCGTGCAGCCCGCCAAGCTCGAGCTGGTCAAGCTGCCGCGGCAGATGACGCTGGAGGAGTTCAACCGGCAGTATCCCTCCACGATTCCGATCGAGCAGCTCGCGATCATCAACGAAGTCGAGAGCGGGGCGACGGTGATTCCGCAGGGGAGGATCGTGAAGCGGGTGGTCGGGGGGCGGGCGCCTACGGGGTGACCCGTGGAAGTGGCGCCGGGGGCTGAAGCCGGGCGGCGCGCGCGGGGGCACCCCCGCTCCGGACAAGCCGACAGTCCTCCGCGGGGGTGCCCCCGCGCGCTTGCCCTCTCCTCCGTGGGCTGGGCGTGGCCCCGAACGTTCTGATCCGCTCGAAGATTCGATACCACATGTCCCGCGTCAGCTTGCCGGTGTTGGTGTTCTGGCGGCTGGGGTGGAAGGACGTCATCAGGCGCTGGCCGTCGGGCAGGACGGACTCGGCGCCGTGGGCGAAGGGCGGGCGATCGCGTGGGGAGAGGCGGTCCCACCAGCCGGCCGCGCGGAGCCAGCTCTCCCACGCGATCCGTCCCAGGGTGAGGACCACCTCCACGGAGTCGAGCCGGGCGAGCTCGGCCGCTAGCCAGGGGCGGCAGTTGGCCAGTTCTTCGCGGGTGGGCTTGTTGTCGGGCGGGGCGCAGTGGGCGGCGGCGGTGATCCAGCAGTCGGTGAGGACCAGGCCGTCGTCCCGCCGGAGTGAGTTGGGGTGATTGGCCCAGCCGTAGCGGTGGAGCGCCTCGTAGAGCCAGCTCCCGCTCGAATCGCCCGTGAACATCTGGCCGGTCCGGTTGGCGCCATGCGCCGCCGGCGCCAGGCCTACGATGAGGAGGCGCGCGTGCGGGTCGCCCAGGCTCGGCACGGGGCGGCCCCAGTATTCCTCCCTTGCAAACTCCCGCTTCCGCACCCGCGCAATCCCGCGGCAGTGCGCCCGCAGCCGCGGGCAGCGCTCGCACCGGGTGATGGCGTAGGAGAGGGAGCGAAGGCTGGCGGGCATGGGGGAAAGGTAAGGGGTGAGCGGGGCTGGCAGCCGGACCCTGAGGGGAGCGATGGGGAGGGATCGACATATGCGTAGCTCGAACTCGGCCGGGCAAGATCCCTCGCTCCGCTCGGGATGACAGTGCGGTTCACCCGCGACTGCTTACCGCTCACCTCTCACCGCTCACCTCCTGCCTACCGCCTCCGACCGCCGTTCAGTCCGGCAGCCGCAGCAGCAGCCGCTCCCTGCCGCCTCGCACCGCCGGCACCACCTGCGCAAAGACGAGCACGAGCTCCTGCCGGATCACCTCGGTGCCGCAGGCGCTCGGGACGGAGCCACGCACTTCGATCGTCGTATCGGGGGTGGCCATCATCCATGCGCCGCTCCTCCGCCCGGCCAGCAGGCCCGGCGCCGAGGCGCACCAGCCGAGCACGCGGACCCGCTTGCCGAGGATGGTGTCGGAGGTCAGCACGTCCGGGAGGCCGACGATGGGTGCCTGGCCGGCCCGCAGGACGGCCATCTGCAGGGGGCTCGATCCCGCGGCGGCGGTCTGGGGACCCGGATGGCCGGCGCAGGCGGCCAGGACGAGGGTCAGGCCCGCGACGAAGGCCGGTGCGGTGCGCGGCAGAGCAGAGCGGGCCGGGGCGTCCGGCGATCGCTGCGTGTGGGGGGCATGACCTAGTGTAAGGGAGCGCTTGGCGGCCGGGCAAGTCGGGCGGGGAGTGGGCGCAGCGCACACTCGCGGCGCGGTGCACGCCGCTTGACCGATTCCTCGGCTACGCGTTACCGTGCGCCCGAACCTGCTCCCCGAGGCCCATGTGACCCCGGAACCACGGCAGTCTCAGCTTCCTCAGGTCGGCCAGCGGGCGCTCCAGTCCGGGCCGGGTCTGACGCTCGTCCTCGCGCTCCTGATCGCCGCGCTCGCGGCATCGCGCTTCGCCGTTCCCGCACCGACCCTCTTCCTGCTCATCACCGTGATGTACGCGGCCGCCCTGGGCGGATGGAAGGCCGGTCTGGCCAGCAGTCTCATGGCACTGCTCTACCTCGGCTGGCTGCTCACGGATGCCGGCCGGGCCTCGCAGTTCCAACCGCTCAACCGGACGTTCGTCACGGTCGGAGGAGTGGCCCTGCCCATGGCGATCCTGGCGGGGGTGGCTTTGCACCGCCTGCTGCAGCGGGAACGCGCCCGCCTCACGGACCACGTGGTAGGCGAGGCCTATTCCGCCGGCGTGGCCGAGTCGCGCGAGGCGGTCGACCGGCGCTTCCGCGTGCTGGTCGAGCAGGTGCGGGACTACGCCATCTTCATGCTGGATCCCGAGGGGCGCCACACGACCTGGAACGAGGGGGTCCGGCGGCTGCTGGGCTACGACGAGGCGGACTTCGTCGGCCGGCCGGGCGTGCTCCTGTTCACCCCCGAGGACCGGGAACGCGGTGAGTACGAGCGCGAGCTCCGCACGGCGGCGACCGAAGGCCGGGCCTCCGACGACCGCTGGCTGGTCCGGAAAGACGGCAGCCGCTTCTGGGCGAGCGGCATCACAGCGCGCATGGTCGACGGCGAGGGGCGACTGACCGGGTTCAGCAAGGTGTTCCGGGACCTGACCCAACAGAAGGAAGCCGAAGACCGGCTGCGGGACAGCGAGGATCGACTCCGAGTGGCGCTCCGCGCCGCCCGTATGGGAATCTGGCGCTGGCACCTTCCGAGCAACAGCCAGCGCGTGGACGGCAGCATGGCTCGCCTGCTCGGACTGGGCGACGAAGAGGTGGTCGAGACCTACGAGCAGTTTCGCGAGCACGTACTCGCCGACGACCGCGAGGCGGTGGATGCCGCGTTCAATCACACGGTTCGGACCGGCGAGGAGATGCACGTGGAGTTCCGCGTGCTGTGGCCTGACGGGTCGGTTCGGTGGCTGGCCGACCACGGACAGGCGGTCAGGGACGCCGAGGGGAGGCTCGAGTATCTGACGGGGGCTGCCATCGATGTGACGGAGCGGAAGACGGCGGAGGAGCGCCTGCTCCAGGCGCAGCGGATGGATGCCGTCGGCCGCCTGGCCGGCGGGGTCGCCCATGAGATCAACAACATGATGACCGCCGTGCTTGGCTTCAGCGCGCTGCTGCTGGACCGGCTGGACGGCGACGAGCGCGCGGCGGACGTCCGGCACATCCATCGCGCCGCTGAGCGCGCGGCCGGCATCACCCGCCAGCTTCTGGCCTTCGGCCGCCGCCAGCTCCTCCGGCCGCGGGTGCTCGACCTCAACCGCCTGGTCGGCGGCCTGGAGCCCATGATGCGGCGGGTGCTGGGCGAGGACAAGGAGTTCGCCGCCGAGCTCGCGCCCGATCTTGGCCGGGTACGGGCGGACCCCGGGCAACTGGAGCAGGTGCTGCTCAACCTCACGCTCAACGCGCGGGATGCGATGCTGACCGGGGGCACCTTCACGATCCGCACCCGCAACGTGACCGTCGATCAAGCGGACGAGAATCGGTCCGGGGTCGAGGAGCTGCCGCCGGGCCGCTACGTGCTGCTGGAAGCGAGCGACACCGGGCACGGAATGGACGGGGCCACCCGCGCGCGGGCGTTCGAACCGTTCTTCACCACCAAGCCGTTCGGGCAGGGCACCGGGCTGGGCCTTGCCACGGTGTTCGGCATCCTCCGGCAGAGCGGCGGCACCGTGCGGGTCCACAGCGCTCCGGGCGAGGGCACGACGTTCGACGTCTTCCTGCCCGAAGTGGTGGATGCCGAAGCCGATCTCGACAAGGCGGGACCGCCCCCAGCCGAGCGGGGCAGTGGTACCGTGCTCGTGGTGGAGGACGAGGAGCTGGTGCGCGAGTTCACCTGCCGGTCGCTGAGGGCCCGGGGCTATCGGTGCCTGGATGTCGCCACCGGCATCGAAGCGCTCGACCTGGTGCGGCGGGGCACCGAGCAGATCGATGCCGTCGTGAGCGATGTGGTCCTGCCGGGCATGGGGGGCGGGGCGATGGCGGAGCGGCTGGCGGAGCTCCGGCCGACGGTCCCGGTGCTCTTCATCAGCGCCTACACGGGAGAGGAGGTGATCCGGCGCGGGCTGATCGCGCCCGGCGTGCCCTTCCTGCAGAAGCCGTTCACGCCGGACGTGCTGGCAGAGCGCCTGCGGGACCTGCTGGCCGCAGCCATGGACCCCGACAGCCGCGCCCACGTCAACTGACCCGGCGAGTCTTCCGTTTCATGAAGTCCATCAGAATGAACTGCCCGAGCGTCATGGTGTTGGTGAAATACGCCTTCCCCTTGCAGATCGACGCGACCTGCTTGACGAACTCCACCAGGGTTCGGTCGCGCGCGAGCATGAACGTGTTGATCATGATCCCGCTGCGCCGGCAGTTGGCCACCTCGCGGTAGGTGGCCTGCAGGATCTGCGGGTCGAGTCCCATCGAGTTCACGTAGATCCGCCCATCCGGCATGGTGAGCGCCGACGGCTTGCCGTCGGTGATCATGATGATCTGCCGCATGTCCTTCCGCTGCGCCAGCAGCATTCGCCGGGCCAGCTTGAGCCCCTCGGCGGTGTTGGTGTGGTACGGTCCCACCTGCGCCGTCGCCAGCGCGCTCAGCGGGATCTCCTCGGCCGAGTCGTGGAACAGCACCACCTTGAGACTGTCGCCCGGGTACTGCGTGCGGATCAGGTGGGTGAGGGCGAGCGCCACCTTCTTGGCCGGGGTGAAGCGGTCCTCGCCGTACAGGATCATCGAGTGCGAGCAGTCGAGCATCAGCACCGTCGCGGCGCTCGAGCGGTACTCGCTCTGGCTCACCATCAGGTCGCTGTATTCGATGTTGAGCGGCACGCCGATGCCCTCGCGGGCGATGGCGTTGGTCAGCGTGGCGGGCACGTCGAGGTTGAGCACGTCGCCGAACTCGTACTGCTTGCTCACGCCCTCCGCCTCGACGCCGGTGGCGAGATAGGGCGTGTCGTGCGCGCCGAAGCTCGACTTGCCGACGCTGCCGAGCAGGTTCTTGAGCGTCTTGTAGCCGAGAAAATCGATGCCCTTCTCGGTCAGGTTGAACTGCACCTGCTGCGCCGCCGAGCGGGCCTGGCCGCCGGGCCCGAACATGGACTGGTAGCCCTGGGGAAGCTGGGGCGCCTGGGCGACGTTGAGGTAGCCTTCGTCGATCAGCCGCTGGACGATCCGGTCGAGCAGCTCGCCGAGTTGGCGCTCGGTGTCCTTGTCTTTGGCGGCATCGCCGGTGGACTCGCCGCGCATGATCTTCAGCATGTCGGGCGTGAGCTGGCCCGAGTCCATCAGCGCCTGCAGGATGGCCTGCCGGAGCGCGTCCATCGAGCGCTCGCCGTCGGGCATGTCGTCGTGCCAGAAGGACGGGGTGCCGCCGGCAAAGCCGCTCTGGAGCAGGAAGTCGCCGAGCTGGTCGAGGAGGCCCTGGAGGTTGACCTCGTCGGCGAGCTCGGGATGGTATTTGGAGTAGGTGGTGAAGCGCATGGTCGAATGGATAACGCAGGGGACGGTAGGACGGTAGGACGGAAGGGGGTGCGGGCACCGGCGCTGTCATCCCGAGCGGAGCGAGGGATCTTGCCGGGCCGAGCTCGAACCGCGGGTGAGCAGATCCCTCGCTCCGCTCGGGATGACAGCCGTCCGAATGCGTCCTGCCGTCCTACCGTCCCACCGTCCCCCCGTCCCTACCGTCCTTCCGTCCTTCCGCCCTTCCGCCCTTCCGTCCTTCCGTCCGCCTTTCCGTCCTTCCGCCCTTCATTACTTTCCGCCCGTGCCCTCCTCGCCCGTCTTCGCCGCGCTCCGCCATCGCAACTTCCGGCTCTTCCTGTTCGGCCAGTTCGTGTCCCAGTGCGGCACCTGGATGCAGTCGGTGGCGCGGGGATGGCTGGTGCTGCAGCTCACCAACTCGGCGTTCGCGGTGGGGCTGGTGACCACGCTGGGCTCGCTGCCGATCCTCCTGTTCACGCTCTACGGCGGCGTGGTGGCGGACCGGGTGAACAAGCACCGGCTGGTGGTCATCCTGCAGGCGCTGATGCTGCTCGAGGCGCTGGCGCTCGGGATCCTCACCCAGTTGAACATCATCACGGTGCACTGGGTGATGGGGCTCGCGGTGTTCTACGGGCTGCTCGCCGCCTTCGAGGTGCCCACCCGGCAGGCGCTGATCTCGGAGATCGTGGGACACGAGGACCTGATGAACGCCATCGCCCTCAACTCCAGCGCGTTCAACGTGGCCCGGATGGTGGGGCCGGCGATCGCCGGCGTGCTGATCGCGACGGTGGGGATGGCGGCCTGCTTCTTCGCCAACGCGGCGAGCTACCTCGCGGTGGTGACGGGCCTCCTGATGATGCGAATGGGCCCCCGCGCGGTCGCGGCCGCGGCGCCGGCGCTCGAGGCGATGCGCGAAGGGTTCCGGTACGTCTTCGGCAACCGCTGGCCGCGGGCGCTGGTGACGATCATCGCCACCTTTGCCGTGTTCGGCTACTCGTTCATGATCATGATGCCGGTCTTTGCCCGCGACGTGCTCCACCTCGACGCGGGCGGGTACGGCGCCATCATCTCGGCGATCGGCGTGGGCGCCGCGCTGGCCGCGATCTTCATGGCCGCGCTGGGCGGGCGGGTGCGGCGCGGACAACTGGTGCTCGGGTCGTCGATGCTGTTCGGCCTGCTGCTCGCCGGGGCGGCGCTCGCGCGGGGGTTCTGGTCGGCGATCGCCCTCTTCAGCGTGGTCGGCTGCCTCATGACGCTCAACAGCATCGCCGCCAACACCACGCTCCAGCTCGAGGCGCCCGACCGGCTGCGGGGCCGGGTCATGGGGTTCTACTCCTTCGTGGTGCTCGGCATGGCACCGCTCGGCTCGCTCCAGGCCGGGTGGGTGGCCGAGCATCTGGGGGTGCGGACGTCGCTGGCGCTGGGCGGCGGGATCTGCTTCGTGGTGGCGGCGGGGGTGGCGTGGGCTGTCGGAAGGGCGGAGCGGGCCGGCGCGGTCGGTGGACCGGCTATCGCGGGTGGGGCGGGGGAGCTTGCGGGGCCGAGCTCTCATCGGGGGTAGGGGGCGCTCGGCTTGGGATCGCTGCCGTATTCACCACAGAGGCACAGTGGGCACGGAGAACCACAGAGGGGGCTGGGATGCGGAGGGCATCGGGAAGCTGAGCCACCATCAAGTTGTTGGTGTTGTCCGGGTCCAGGGTGCCCTCCTGGCTTGGGAACCCTCCGTGTACCTCCGTGCCTCTGTGGTGAATACAGCAGCGATCCGCGGAAGGCCCGTGAGCCAGGGACGATGCCGGCCCTTTCCCGCTGCCCGAACTCGCTTCATCTTCAATCCATGATCATCACCATCTCCCGCCAGTACGGCGCAGGGGGGTCCGAGGTGGCCCGGCGGGTGGCCGAGGCGCTGGGGTGGCGCGTGGTGGACAACGAGCTCGTGGAGGAGGTGGCGGTGCGGGCGGGGCTCCCGCCGGAGCAGGTGGCGGAGCGGGAGGAGCGGTGCTCGACCTTCGTCGAGCGGCTCGCGCGCAGCCTCGCCGCCGCCACGCCCGACGTCTTCCCTCCACCCACCTCCGCCCACGCCATCGTGGATCTGTCGGAAACCGATCTGGTGAAGATCACCGAGACGGTGGTGGCGGAGATCGCGGCGCGGGGCAAGGTGGTGCTCGTCGGCCGTGCCGCACCCGCTGTCCTGGCCCGCGAAACCGACGCCCTCCACGTCAAGCTGGTGGCTCCCCGCGCCTTTCGCGTCGGGATCGCCATGCAGCGCCTGGGTTCCGACCCCGGCCGCGCCGCCGCCGTCCTCGACGACACCGACCGCAACCGCGCCAGGTACCATCGCGAACACTATCGGCGCGACTGGAACGACCCCGCGTACTTCCACATGGTGCTGAACACAGGCGCCCTCGGCTTCGGCGGAGCGGCGGAGGTGATCGTCGCGCGGGCGGGGGCGTTGGGGTGGACGAGGACGGTGAGCAATGTGCGGTGAGCGGAGGACCGCGGTGGGCGGTGGGCGGTGAGCGGTGAGCAGGGGGCGGTGGCCAGCGTGCGGTGGGCAGCGTGCGGTGGGCAGCGTGCGAGAGCAGTGTGCGGTGGGTGGTGGGTGGTGGCCAGCGGGCCGTGAAATGTCATCCCGAGCGCAGCGAGGGATCTAGCTGGCGGGTGCGTCGAACCAATCCGCGGCAAGATCCAGCCACCCGGCGTTGGCGGCTTCGATCAGGCGGACCTTCTTGGCCCGGGTCCAGCATTTGATCTCCCGCTCTCGCGCAACGGCCGCCGCTGCGTTCGGCGTACACTCGAACCACACCAGCCGATTCACGGCATACCGGCGGGTGAATCCGGGCAGGGCGCCGGTCCGGTGCTCGTGCATTCGGCGGATGAGGTCGGAGGTGACGCCTGTATAGAGGACGCGGGACGTACTGCAGAGGAGGTATACGAAGAAGCCGTGGTCGGGGCGCATGCGAGCAAGATCCCTCGCTGCGCTCGGGATGACAGTACCGATGCACCGAGGCCAGTACCTGCGTCCCGCGCACCCGACCACGCCCTGCTCACCACGCGCCGCTCGCCGCTCACCTCGCAGCTCACCGCCGCCCGCGGTCCTCCGCCCACCGCAGTCCTCCGCTCACCGCTCACCGCTCACCGCGGTCCTCCCCCACCGCCGCTCACCCGAACGAGATCCCTCCTTTACCATACCCCGGCTCCCGCCGCTCCGGCTTGGCGCGGGTGTAGCCCAGCTCCTCGCTCCGGCTGATGCGCTTCTGGGCGGCGAGTCCTTCGAGGATCAGCTCGCAGGCGGCGACGGCCCTCGCGTGGTCGGACTTCGGGGACAAGCCGAATTCGCTGACGGTGTCGAGCAGCGAGGGCACCACGCCGAAGCCCTTGTAGCACAGCTCCGACCGCTCCTCGCCGGGGACCTTGAGGGCGCCGCCCTGGTCGAACCAGGCGATGATCTTCGCGAGATCGGCGCCGCCCATCCGCTCCTCCAGCACCTTGCCCGCGGCGCGGCGAATGAGCTCGCGGGCGATCGTGTCGCCCCCCTGCAACTCGCCCTCGTACTCCAGCTCGAGCTTGCCGGTGATGGACGGCACCGCCGCGTATACGTCGCTCAGCCGGGGGACGATCCGGTCCTCGCCGAGCAGCGTGGTGCGGCGCTCGGCGTTGGAGACGGCGTTCTCCAGCACGCTGATCGGGAGCCGCTGGCTCACGCCGGAGCGCTTGTCCACGCGCTTGTCCTCCCGCGCCTCGAACGCCACGCGCTCGACCACCTCCAGCACGAAGTCGGGGATGTCGAGCGGCCGGCCGCCGCGGCCGGTCCACGCTTCCTGGGCCGTGATCTCCATCCCGAGTTGCACGGTGCGCGGGTAGTGGGTGATGACTTCCGAGCCGATCCGGTCCTTGAGCGGGGTGATGATCTTGCCGCGCGCGGTGTAGTCCTCCGGGTTGGCGGTGAAGGCGAGAAGGACGTCGAGCGGCAGCCGCACGGGGTAGCCTTTGATCTGGACGTCGCCCTCCTGCATGATGTTGAACAGGCCCACCTGCACCTTGCCGCTCAGGTCCGGCAGCTCGTTGATGGTGAAGATGCCGCGGTTGGCGCGCGGCAGCAGGCCGAAGTGCATGGTGAGCTCGTCCGACAGGATGTGCCCGCCGCGCGCGGCCTTGATCGGGTCCACGTCGCCGATGAGGTCGGCGATGGTGACGTCGGGCGTGGCGAGCTTTTCGACGTAGCGCTGGTCGCGGGCGAGCCAGGCGATCGGCGTCGCGTCGCCGCACTCCTCGAGCCGCTCGCGCGCGAACTTGGAGATCGGCGCGAACGGGTCGTCGTTCACCTCGCTCCCGGCCACGATCGGAATCCGCTCGTCGAGCAGGCCCGTGAGCTCGCGCAGGAGGCGGCTCTTGGCCTGCCCGCGCAGGCCCA
Organism: Gemmatimonadales bacterium; assembly: GCA_036262935.1. GTDB lineage: Bacteria > Gemmatimonadota > Gemmatimonadetes > Gemmatimonadales > GWC2-71-9 > CAVVWJ01. The sequence goes on from DATAHW010000095.1 coordinate 12,992, forward strand.
GCAGGATGAAGTGATGGCGCGCGAGCAGCGCGTTGACGATCTGCGGCAGAATCGTGTCCTCGTAGCCCACGATTCCCTGGAAGAGCGGCCCTCCGCGCTCGAGCCGGGCCAGCAGGTTGGCCCGGATCTCGTCCCGGACGGTCCGTCCCCGAAGCGGCGCCGCCGCCCACGGGCTGTTCTTGAGCTCACCAAAGGTGCGAGGCTGGATCATATCGGTCATCACTCGTCGGTCAGGAGTCGGGTAAGGCGTAAGATGTTGTCGACCTTCTACATACCTCGGCGATCGCCGCCGCCGTCGGCGCGGTGGCGCCGGCTCCGCTTGACAAAACAGTGCCCGGGCTTAGGTTCGGCGCGGTGGGCCAGGCGACAGAGTGGCTCGTGACGCAGGTTTTTCCCCCAAACCCTAGCGGATCTGGAGCAACGATGACGAAGACCCTGATGATGGCCGCTCTGCTCGTCGTGCTGGCCGGCTGCGGCGAGAAGCGCGCCGCGACCCCCGCGGCCGACACCGCCGGCATGGCGCCCGCCATGAGCGACACCGGCATGGGCATGTCGCACGACAGCGCTGCGATGTCGTCCGATTCGACGATGGCGCGGGACACGACCAGCAAGTAGGCAGGCGGCCGCACCGTCGCGCCGGGCCCCGGGCATCGCTCGGGGCCCGCTGTCGTTTCTCACCCGTCTACCTCGTCCGAGCCGAACGGCAGCGGCACCACGGTCGCACGCCGCCCGCCCGCCACCACCGTCTCCCCCGGTTCCACCTCGCGCCTGAGCACGCCGAGGCCGAGCATCCGGTCCTCCACCGCGAGGGTCGAACGCACGCTGCCGACTTCCTTCTCGCCGGCCCGGACGGCGCGGTCGTCGAGCGGCTCGGCGTCGCCCCAGCGGAGCCCGCGGAGCTCGCGGTTGGTGTGGCCGCGGAAGTGCACCCGGGCGACGGTCTCCTGCCCCGTGTAGCACCCCTTGGTGTACGACACGCCCCCGATCTCGTCGTAGCGCACCTCCTGGGGCAGGGTGCGCTCGTCGATCTCGACGCCGAGCGCGGGCCAGCCGCAGAGCACGCGGCAGACATGGAGGTCGGTCTCGTCGCCCAGGACGGCGCCGGCCGCGAGGAGGCGGGCGACGACGGGCTCGATCGCCGGCGTAAGCCCGACGGCGAGCGCCGCGAAGGGCGCGGACTCGGGCGCGAGCGCGAGGGCGACCGGGCTCAACTCGCCGCCGATCGACGCCACCCGACCGGCGGACTCCGGCGCGCCGACGCCGGACTTGGCGAGCACCTGGAACCCCTGCGCGCCCACCAGCCACGCGACCGTGGCCTGGCCGGTGAGATCGGTCGCGCGCGCGAGCCGGGGCGGGAGCGCGCGGGTGAAGATCCCGATCGCCGCCAGATGGCCCGCGGCGGGGATGAGCAGGGTGAACGTGTCGCCCTGCCGGAGCACCCACGCGTCCGCCAGGATCATCCCCTTCGGCGTGAGCAGCGCGCCGTAGACCAGGCTGCCGTCGCCCGGCTTCTCGAGGTCGTTGGTGAGGAGCCCCTGCAGACAGGTGAGCGCGCCGGGGCCGCTCACCCGCACCACTGCCGGCGTGGTGGGGACCACGATGGCGCCGTGGCGGATCCGGTCCAGGCGCGCGCGATCGAGCCGGAGGTCGAGCTCAGGCATGGGCCCACGGAAGCTGAGCCGGCTCGTGGCCGGCGAAGTCGCGCCACACCAGGTCGGCGGCGGCGCACGCGTCCTCGCCGTGCGACGTGGTGACCATGGCGCAGCGGATGCCGGCCGCCCGCGCCGCCGCCAGGCCGGGCAGCGAGTCCTCGATGGCGATGCAGCGCTTGGGCGCGAGCTCGAGCGCCGCCCGGGCGCGGTTGAACCCCTGCGGGTCCGGCTTGCAGGCGCTCACGTCCTCGGCGGCCACGATCTCGGCGAAGTGCTGGCGGAGGCCGGCCAGCTCGAGCACGAGCTCGATCTCCCGCCGGAGCGCGCCACTCACGATGGCGAGCTGGAAGCCGTCGAGCGCGGCGCTCTCGATGAAATCGGCCGCGCCCGGGACGAGCCGGAGCGAGTCGCGGACGGCCCGCTCGTAGCGCGCGTTCTTCCGGCCGATGGCGTCGAGCAGCGCCGGCTCGTCGAGCGGACGGCCCGCCCGCCCGAAGGCGGAGCGGAAGCACTCGCGATCGTCGAACCCGAGATACTCGCGGTAATAGGTGTCCCGGTCCAGCTCGCAGCCGAGCTCGCCGAGGGTCGCGATCAGCGCCTCGCAGTGCTGCGACTCGTCGTCGACGATGACGCCGTTGAAGTCGAACAGGATGGCAGCGGTCATGACAACGGAAGGTATAACGGAGACGGGGGTGAGAGGTAAGAGGCGAGCGGTGGCGGTGAGCGGCCGGGGCGGGTGCTAGATTCAGCGGGTGTGACCAGCGGGGTCCGTATGCGTCTGGGTCGAGTCGGGATCGTCTGGATTGGAGTGGGCTGCGCGGCCGCGCCCGCCGGCGCGGCCGCGCAGCGCGAGCCCGCCCGCCAGGTCCAGGTGCAGATGCGGAACGTGGACTTCCACCTCGACTCCAGCATCGTGCTCGACCTGCGCTTCCTGCGCGGGGAGCTCCGCCGCGCCTCCCCGGAGCACGCCCCGTTCCTCGACGACAAGCACTCGTTCACCCTGGCCATCGACTCGGCGCGCATCGGGATCACGCCCGCGTCGCTGAGCGGGCTGCTCAACCGCTACACCTTCGCCTACCCGGGGTCGCCGCTCCGGAGGCTGACCATCGCGATCGACCACGGCCAGCTCCGGCAGCACGGCCTGCTGCACGGGATCTCGTTCACCGTGCTGGACAGTCTCACCCTCGCGCCTGACGGCGAGCTGCGCCTGCACCCGACGTCCATCAAGGCGGCGGGAATCAAGGTGGGCGGGCTGATGCACTTCTTCGGCCTGCACCTGCAGAAGCTGGTCAACACCGAGCGTGCCCGCGGGGTGCGGGTCGAGGGCGATGATTTCCTGCTCGCCCCCGCCGAGCTGCTCCCGCCGCCGCGGGTGGACGGGCACATCGCCGCCGTAGAGGTGGGCGACAGCGAGATCGTCCAGACCTTCGGTCCCGATTCCGCCCGGCACCCGCCCGAGCCGCTCAAGCCGCCGCTCCCCAACGCGGAGAACTACATGTTCTTCCGTCACGGCGTGCTGCGCTTCGGCAAGCTGACGATGGAGGACACCGACCTGATGATCGTGGACGCTAACGCGAAGGACCCGTTCGACTTCTTCCTTGACCACTACAACACGCAGCTCGTGGCGGGGTACTCCAGGAACACGGCGGATCATGGGCTGATCGTGGTGATGCCGGATTGGAGGGCGGTGAGAGGGAAGCGGTGAGAGGGAAGCGGCGAGAGGTGAGGGGTGAGAGGTGAGCGGTGAGAGGTGAGAGGTGAGCGGTGGGCGGCGAGCGGGTATCCGCAGCCGCTGTCATCCCGAGCGGAGCGAGGGATCTTGCCGGGCCGAGCTCGAACCGCGGCTGAGTAGATCCCTCGCTCCGCTCGGGATGACAGTGCCGCTGCCCGCTCACCGCTCACCGCTCACCGCTCACCGCTTA
>DATAHW010000096.1:0-16749 GCA_036262935.1 Gemmatimonadales bacterium
ATACATTTCGTACAAACGCTTGTGTGGAGAGTTCCAACGCGTAGATTGGGGAGACCTTCAGCCCGGAGCAGGCATGGGGCCCGAGCCCGATTACTCCCGAGCCGCCCTCGCGCGGTTCATCGAATTCGTGGTGGACAAGGGGCTGGTGCACCCCGCGACCGCGCAGGGCTGGCGCGTGGCCACCAGCAAGGTGCTGGAGGAAGTACCACCGGAGGGTGCGGACGACGTCCGCCGGATCGATGTGGAGGCAGTTTTCCGGGCGTTCCTCAACCGCAACCCCGGACGCCTGTCGCCTGCCTCGGTGGGAGAGTATCGCCGCCGCGTGAGCCGGGCGATCGAGGAGTTCGTGCGCTGGGTCGAGGATCCCGGCAGCTATGCGTTCAGACCCGCAGGGCGCGCGCCGAAGGTCGAGATGCGAAGCCGCACTCCCCACGCCGCGGCCGCATCCGCGGAACGCGCACCTGTGGAGCGGCCGGCACGAGCTCCCGCCGCGATGGCGGCGGCGGGTGATCCGGGCATCTCGCTCGAGTATCCCCTGCGGCCCGACCTGCTCGCCCAGGTCGTGGTTCCCCGGGACCTCACGGTGGAGGAGGCCCGCCGGATGGGCGCGTTTCTCGTCACCCTCGCCGTAGATTTCCGGCCGCCCGTGCCGGGCGGCTGACGCGCTCAGTCGCCCAGAAACTCGCTCACCGGAGCGAGGCTCGGCACGTGCTCACCGAGGATCTTGAACGTGGCGAGGATCGGCACCGCCAGGAACGCCCCCGGCACGCCCCAGAGCAGCCACCAGAGCAGCACGCCCACCAGCACCGCCACCGGATTCAGCCGAAGCCCGCGGCCATAGGCCACGGGGCTCACCAGGTTGTTCTGCAGCGTCGTAATCGTCAGATAGACCACGGGCGGGAGGGCGGCATGCCCCAGGCTGTCGAAGGTGGCCAGCCCGGCCACAGCGAGCAGGACGATCATGATCGCACCGCCGAGATACGGCACGAACTCGAGCACGAACGTGAGCGTGGCCCAGAGGAGCGGGTGGGACAGGTGCAGGAGCCACATGGCGACTCCCACCAGCAGCGCCTGGCCGGCATTGATGAGCGCGGTCGCCACCATGTAGCGGGAAACGGCGGCTTCCGTTTCGCTGGCGATCTCGAGGGCGGCGCGCTTCTCCCCTCTGAGGCGCAGGACCTTGAGCAATTTCCTGAGGAACGTGTCGCCCGAGGCGAGCAGCAGGAACGTCAGCAGGACCACTTCGACGGCCGTGGCGACCAGGCCCGTCGTCGTGCCGAACACCTTCGCAGCCACTCCGGGCGCCGCAGGTGCCGCGGGCTGGGCGGCCGGGGCGCCGCCCTCCATCTTCTTGGCCGCCGCGCTGATCTGGTCCATGGGTCGCCGGAGGGTCTCGAGCCGCCGGGTGGCCGCCGAGAGCGTCGAGGGTGCCTGCCCGATCCACCCCCGTACCGGACCCGCCAGCGCCAGGCCGGCCCCGACGAGCGCGCCAACGAAGGCGACGAGGACAATCGTCGCGCCGACCGGCGGCGGAAGGCGGGCGGCCTCGAGCCACCGCACCACCGGCCGCAGCAGCCCCGTGAACAGAATCGAGAGCGCGAGGGGAATGAAGAAGTCGCGGGCGAGGTAGAGCGCACAGCCGCCGGCGATGGTGGCCAGCACCAGGATGCCGGCCGAATGCGGGTGCGGAGATTCAGGGGCCGGCGCTGAAGTCATGGGCGACTCGGCGAGGCCGCCGGCGCGCGGCTAGGTTCGCCAGCTCCGTACGGCCAGCGTGACGTTGTGCCCGCCGAAGCCGAAAGAATTGGAGAGCGCCACGTCCACCGCACGCTCGACCTTGTGGTTCGGCGCCGAATCCAGATCGCACTCGGGATCGGCGGTGAACTGGTTGATCGTCGGCGGGATGACGCCGCAGCGGGACGCGAGCAGCGACACGGCGAACTCGAGCGCGCCCGCGCCGCCGAGCAGGTGTCCGGTCATCGACTTGGTGGAACCGAAGATCAGCTTGCGCGCGTGCTCGCCGAAGACGGCCTTCACCGCCTCGGTCTCCGCCACGTCACCCTGCTGCGTCGAGGTGCCGTGGGCGTTGATGTAGCCCACGTCGGCCGGCGAGACGTTGCCGTCGGCCAGGCAGAGGCGCATGGCCCGCTGCGCCCCTTCGCCGTGCTCCGCCGGCGAGGTGATGTGATAGGCGTCGGAGCTGAGTCCGTAGCCCAGGACCTCGCCCAGGATCTCGGCGCCGCGCCGCTCGGCGTGCTCCAGACTTTCCAGCACCACGATCGCCCCGCCGTCGCCCAGGACGAAGCCGTCGCGGTCCCGGTCGAACGGGCGGCTCGCCGTCTCGGGCGAGTCGTTGCGGCTCGAGAGCGCCTTCATGTTCGAGAACGCGGCCACGGTGAGCCCGGTGATGGCGGCCTCGGCGCCGCCGGTCACCATCGCGTCGGCCATCCCGTTGCGGATCAGGTGGAACGAATCGCCGATGGCATGGGCCGAGGACGCACAGGCCGATACGGTGGCGTAGTTGGGCCCCTTCAGGCCATAGCGGATGGACACCAGGCCGGCGGCGATGTCCGGGATGAACATGGGCACGAAGAAGGGGGAGACCCGGTCGGGGCCCTTCAACACGTACGCGGCGCAGTTCTCCTCGTACGTCTGCATCCCGCCGATGCCGCTGCCGATGACGACGCCGGTGCGCTCGGGATCGGGAAACCGCCCCTCCAACCCGGCCTGGCTCACGGCCTGGTGGGCCGCGGCGAGCGCGAACTGGGCGAAAAGGTCGTAGCGCCGCGCTTCCTTCCGGTCCATGTACTGCAGGGCGTCGAAGCCCTTGACCTCGCAGGCGAACCGGACAGACAGCCTGGCGGGATCGAACTTGGTGATCGGGGCCGCGCCGGGAGTGCCGGCGAGCAGCGCGGCCCAGGTGGAAGCGACATCGGTCCCGACGGGTGTCACCAGCCCCAGGCCGGTGACGACGACACGGTGCGCCAAGCTACTTCCCGATCTTCTCGTGGAGGTAGTTCATGGCATCGCCGACGGTGCGGAGCTTCTCCGCGTCCTCGTCCGGAATGTCGATATCGAACTCCTTCTCGAACGCCATCACGAGCTCCACCGTGTCCAGGCTGTCGGCGCCGAGGTCCTCCATGAAGCTCGCTTCGCCGGTGAGCTTCTCGCGCTCGACGCCGAGCTCCTCGACGATGATATCCTTGACCTTCTCTTCGACGTTGCTCATGTCGTCCTCGATTGGGGTTTCACTGACAGAGGTCAGATGACCATGCCACCATCGACCACCAGCACCTGCCCGGTCACATAGCCGGCCAGATCGGAGGCCAGAAAGAGTACCGCACCGGCCACGTCGTCGGGCTGCCCCAGCCGCCCCAGGGCAATGTCCTGTAATAATGTAGCCCTCGCGTCATCGGGCAAGGCGGCGGTCATGTCGGTGGCGATGAAGCCCGGTGCCACGCAGTTGGCCAGCACACCCCGGCTGGCGTATTCGCGGGCGACCGACTTGGTGAACCCGATCAGCCCGGCCTTGCTCGCGGCGTAGTTGGCCTGCCCCTTGTTGCCGGTCAGCCCGACGACGCTGGTGATGTTCACGATACGGCCGGCCCGGCGCTTCATCATTCCCTTGATCACGGCACGGGTAGTGTGGAACGCGCCTTTGAGATTGGCGTCGAGCACGGCGTTCCAGTCCTCGTCGGTCAGCCGGAGCAGGATGTTGTCCCGGGTGAGCCCCGCATTGTTGACGAGGATGTCGATGGGCCCGAGCGCCTGCTCGGCCGCGGCCACGGCGGCCTGGACCTCGCCGGCCGATGTGACATCGCAGCCCACGCCCGCGGCCCCCTCCCCCAGCTCGGCGGCCACGGCGCGGGCGCGCTCGAGCGCGCGGCCGACTACCGCCACCCGCGCCCCCGCCGCGTGGAGCGTCCGCGCGATAGCCAGCCCGATCCCGCGGGTACTGCCCGTGACAAAGGCGGTCTTGCCGGCGAGGGAGATGGTGGTCACGCGAGGAATGCCTCCACCTCGTCCGCCGTCCCCAGCGTCAGCGCCGCCACGCCGGGGACGATCCGCTTGAGAAGTCCGGTCAGCACGTTCCCCGGCCCGATCTCGAGGAAGGTGGCGCCCGGCGCCAGCTCGGCAGCCGCGCGCATGCAGCCGACCCAGCGGACCGGCGCCGTGAGCTGGTCGAGCAGCAGCCGCTTGGCGTCGAGGCCGGTCCGAACCGGCTGCGCGCTCGCATTGGCCACCACGGGGAAGGCGGGGTCGGCGAAGTCCACATCGGTCAGCGCGTCGTGCAGGCCGTCGACGGCCGGCGCCATGAGGGGCGAATGGAACGCCCCGCTCACCTTGAGCGGCACGACCCGTCTGGCGCCGCGCGCGCGGCAGCTCTCACCGGCGCGAGCGACGGCGGCCGGGTCGCCCGAGATCACGGTCTGGTCGGGGGCGTTGAGGTTGGCGGCCACCGCCACGCCGTCGCTCGCGGATGCCTCATTGCAGGCCGCATCGACCAGCTCGGTGGCCAGCCCGAGCACCGCGGCCATGGCTCCGGGACGCTGCTGGCCGGCGGCGTACATCAGCTCACCCCGCCGGCGAACCAGGCGCGCCGCCGCGGTGGGGCCGAGCGAGCCGGCGGCCACGTGCGCGCTGTATTCGCCCAGACTGTGGCCGGCCGCGGCCCGTACGCCGCTCGCCACGCGGTCTTTCACCACGGCCCAGACGGCCGCGGAGTGCGCGAGGATGGCGGGCTGAGTGTTGTGCGTCAGGGTAAGCTCGGTTTCGGGACCCTCCCACATGATGCGCGAGAGGGCGACGCCGAGCGCGTCGTCGATGGCCTCGAAGGTCTGGCGGGCGGCCCGGTAGCGCTCGGCCAGGTCGCGGCCCATGCCGACCCGCTGGGCACCCTGCCCCGGGCACATGAGCACGCTCACCATCGAATGACCGTGCTGCCCCAGGTAAAGCCCGCCCCGAACGCCACGAGCAGCACCACCGAGCCTGGACCGACCCGCCCCTCGGCAAGAGCCTCCTCGAGCGCCAGCGGGATCGAGGCGGAGGACGTGTTGCCGTAACGATCGACGTTGACCATCACCTTGGACATCGGGATGCCGGCGTGCTTGGCGGTGGCCTCGATGATCCGGAGATTGGCCTGGTGCGGGACGAGCAGGTCCACCTGGCCGGCGGTGATCCCCGCGCTGCGGAGGACCTGGTCGCACGCCTCCGCCATGGCGAGCACGGCGGCCTTGAACACCTCCCGCCCGGCCATCTTCATGTAGTGCGACCGCTCGCAGACCACCTTCTCGCTGATCGGATCGGCGGAGCCGCCGCCGGGCCGGTAGAGCAGCGGTGCGAGCCGTCCGTCCGACTTGATGTAGGTGGAGAGGATGCCGCGGCCCGGCGCCGTCGAGCGGCGGACCACCGACGCCCCCGCGCCATCGCCGAAGAGGATGGCGGTGGAGCGGTCCTCGAAATCGGTGATCGTCGAGAGCTTCTCCGCTCCCACCACGAGCACCGTCCGGCTCTGTCCCGAGGCAATGAGCCCCTCGGCCACGGTGAGTGCGTAGATGTAGCCCGGGCACGCGGCGCCGATGTCGAACGCGGCGGCGTTCTCGGCGCCGAGGAGCGCCTGCAGGTCGCAGGCGGTCGACGGCAGGAGCCGGTCGGGGCTCGCGGTGGCGAGGACGATGGCGTCGAGCTCGGCCGCGGTGACGCCGGCAGCCGCGAGGGCCCGTGTGGCGGCCTCGTGGCTGAGCTGGGCGACCGACTGCTCGGCCGTGGCGATGTGCCGCTCACGGATGCCGGTGCGCTCGACGATCCATTCGTCCGACGTGTCGAGCACCCGGCTCAGGTCGGCGTTGGTCAGGATACCGGATGGGACGGCGACGCCAACGCTGGCCACCTCCGCGAACGGCCGCTCCATCATGACCGGGCTGCGGGCTCGCGCTGGGCGAACTCTGCTGCGATGTGAGCGTTGAGGCCGGCGTTGACTGCCTGGAGGGCCACCCGGATACCGTTCTTGATGGCGTTGGGGCTGGAGGAGCCATGGCAGATGATCGATACGCCGCGCACGCCGAGCAGCGGCGCCCCGCCGTAGCTGGAGTAGTCGAGCAGGCCCACCAGCTCGCGGAGGGCGGGACGCTCGAGCACGTCCGGTGCCCGCGCCGAGAGCATCGCGACGAAGAGACGGCCGGCCGATTCGTAGAACTTGAGTACGATGTTCCCCACGAATCCGTCGCAAACCACGACGTCCACGTGGGTGCGGCGCTGCGGGCCGGGGAGGATGTCGCGCCCCTCGACGTTGCCGGTGTAGCTGAGCCGAGGGGACTGCTTGAGGAGGTGATGTGCCTCGCGCACGACAGCGGTCCCCTTCTCCTCCTCCTCACCGACGTTGAGCAGACCCACGACCGGATTGGCGCGGCCGAGGATGTCGCGCATGTAGACGGTGCCGAGATAGGCGAACCCGACGAGCTCCCGGGCGGAACAATCGAGGTTGGCGCCGCCGTCGAGGACGAGCACCGGGTCGCTGCCGGTCGGAAAGAGCGTGGCCACGGTGGCGCGCTCGACGCCGTCGTGCAGGCCGAAGATGACGGTGGAGGCGGCGAGGACCGCGCCGGTGTTGCCGGCGGAGAGGAAGGCGTCGGAACGGCCCTGCTTCTGGAGCGTCAGGCCGACGACGATGCTCGAGCGGGGCTTCCGCCGGACGGCCGCCAGCGGCTTTTCGCCCATGCCGATAACGTCAGCCGCCTCGTGGATCTCGAGGCGGCTGCGATCGGCGTCCGGGTGTTTGGCGAGCTCGGCTTCGATGATCTCGGAGCGGCCGACGAGCTGAACGACGAACTCGTCGGGGAGGTCAGCGAGGGCCTGGAGCGCGCCGGCGGTCTCGGCCTCGGGCGCGCGGTCGCCTCCCATCGCGTCTACGGCGACGCGAATCACGCTCAGACGTCCTCGACCTCGACCTGCTTCTTGCCGCGGTAGTAGCCGCAGGAATCGCACACGCGGTGGGAAAGCTTGGGCGATCCACAGCGCGGGCAGGCCTGGGTGGCTACCCCCGCGCCCGTGTGGTGCCCGCGCCTGAGCCGCTTCCGGGACTTCGAGGTCCGACGCTTCGGAACTGCCATGGTGTCCTCAAACAGGTTCGGCAGGGGTGTGGCATTCACACGGCCCCGCGTTCAGGTCCGCCCCGCACCGGGGGCAGAGTCCGGCACAATCGTCCCGGCAGAGTAAGAGATCGGCCTGGCCGGCCAGGGCCAGCTCTTCCCGCACCACATCGGTCACGTCCACGCTGGTGGCGCGGTCGGGGAGCGGATAGAAATCCGGATCGTCGGCCAGCTCGGGATTGGCGGAGAAGACCGCCGCATCCACGTCGATGTCCAGCTCATCGCGCACATCGACCAGGCAGCGGCGGCACTCCCCGGTGACGGCGCCGTGAATGTGGCCGCGCCACAGGTACTCGCCGTCTCCCGTGGCCTGGAGCTGCCCCTCGACCGTCACCGGCGCGGCCAGCGTGAGCCCCAGCCCCTCGAATGCGGGGTCCCCCGGGTCGAGCTGCCCGTCCGTCCGGACAGGCCCCCGCTGGAGGTCCCGAATATCCACTCGCAGCATAGCCGCTTAGAATAGTCGGGACAACGACTTGGGTCAAGGACGGGAAGCACCCGTCAGCTCACTGCTTACCGCATTCCTGCCAGCTCGCCCTCGGGGAAAAAGAACGCCACTTCCCGCGCTGCGTTCTCGTCGCTGTCGGAGGCGTGGATGGCGTTCCTCCCCTTCGACTCGGCGTAGAGCTTTCGGACGGTACCTGGCGCAGCCTCGGCGGGGTCGGTGGCGCCGATGACGCTGCGCAGGGTGGCTACGGCATCCTCGCGTTCCAGGGCCATGGGGAGACAGGGACCGCTGGTCATGAAGGCCACGAGCTCCGGGTAGAACGGACGGCCGCGGTGGACGGCGTAGAAGGCACCTGCCTGCGCATCGGTAAGGCGGACCAGACGCGCGGCCCGAAGGGTGAACCCCGCCTCCTCGAGATGCGCCAGGATCTTCCCCGTCTTGCCGGTGGCGACGGCGTCCGGCTTCACGATGCCCAGGGTCAGCGAAACGGCCACGGTGCACTCCTTGAGGATGCTGCTGGTTAGCGGCCGGCGAGCAGCCGGCGCACGAGATCGGCACGAGTGACGAGCCCACGGAGCACGCCCTCCCGCACCACGGGCACTCGCTCCACGTCGCGGGCGGCGAGAAGCTGGGCGGCCTCGGCCAGCGTCTGATCCTCCGAGATGCAGAGGACGCTGCGCGCCATGGCGTCCCGCACGAGCGACGGGCGCGGCTCGGCCGCCGCGCCGGCGGCGGTGACGCGCTGCACGTAGCCGGGCACGAGGTGCCGGAGCAGCTCGCGATACGAGAGCAGACCGACGACCTCCCCCGTGTCACTCACCACCGGCAGCGCCTCCACCCCGTGCCGCTGCAGCAGGACCGCGGCGGCCTCGAGGGTCTCCTCCGGCCGGAGCGCCACCGCCTGCACGCGCATGATGTCGCGGACCAGGAGCTGGCCCTCGAGCGCGACGTCGCGGAGCGCGGGCAGCCCCAGCACCTCCGCCGGTGAGCCGGCGGTGAGCAGCCCTGCCGCCACCTCGGGCCGGGCGAGCGCCCGGGCAAAGGCCGCGACCGTCTGCAGATATGCGGCGTTATCGCCCGGCGGCGCCACGATCAGCAGGATGAGCCGCGGGCCCGGCGCATCCCGGGCGCCGGCGTCGCCGGCCCCCCGCGTGATCGGCGACGCGGCGATGCCCAGGGCCGCGACCAGCGCCGGCACGGCGTCGGTCCGGAAGTGCGGCAGCCACGCGTGCGGGCCGAGGGTCATGGTATCCTCGGGCCAGCTCCCCCGGATCGCTTCACGCAGCCGGGCCGGATCGGCCACGCGTCCGTCGGCTTCGCAGGCGTCCACCAGGATGCGGATTCCTTCCTCCAGCGTGCCCGCGGCCAGGGGCACCACGACCCGGCGGCGGCTCAGGAGGTCGGTGAGTCTCACATCCTCGACCGAAGCAGGTCGACGACGTCGGCCGGCCGGCGCATGATCCCGATGCCCGCCGCCTCGAACGCCGCGAGCTTCTCTTCCGCGGTGCCCGATGAGCCGGAGATGATGGCCCCCGCGTGGCCCATGCGGCGCCCCTTCGGCGCCGTCTGACCGGCAATGAAGCCGACCACGGGCTTGGTGACGTGCTCCCTGACGAACACGGCGGCGTTCTGCTCGTCGGTGCCGCCGATCTCGCCGATCATGACGATGGCGTCCGTTCCGGGATCGTCCTGGAAGGCGCGGAGGCAGTCGATGAAGTTGGTGCCGATGATCGGATCGCCGCCGATGCCGACGCAGGTGCTCTGGCCGATGCCGGCACGCGTGAGGTGGTTGACGACCTCGTAGGTGAGCGTCCCGCTCCGGGAGACCATGCCCACCCGGCCCGGGCTGCAGATATTGCCGGGGATGATCCCGACCTTGGCCCGGGCTTCGGGCGCGATCAGCCCCGGACAGTTGGGCCCGATCAGGCGAACGCCGCGGCTCCGGACGAAGGGCATGGTCCGGCTCATGTGCATGACCGGGATACCCTCGGTGATGCACACCACCAGCGGCAGGCCGGCGTCGGCGGCCTCGACGACGGCGGCGGCCGCAGCCATCGGCGGCACGTAGATGACCGACACGTTGGCTCCGGTGGCCCGCACCGCCTCATCCACCGTATTGAACACCGGGACCCTGCTCTCGAACGTCTGGCCGCCCTTGCCGGGCGTAACGCCCGCCACGATCGCGGTGCCGTACTCGAGCATCTGACGCGAGTGGAACGAGCCCTCGCGTCCCGTGATGCCCTGCACCAGCAGCCGGGTGCCCTGATCCACGAAGATGCTCACGCGGCCGCCCGGGCGAGCTGTACGACCTGCTGCACCGCCTGGTCCATGTCGCTCAGCGCGCGCATGCCGACGCCCTCCAGGATCCGGATCGCCTCGACTTCGTTGGTGCCGGTGAGCCGGATGACGATCGGCACCTCCACCTTGAATTGCCGCGTGGCGGCGACGATGCCGTTGGCCACGTCGTCGGTCCGGGTGATGCCACCGAAGATATTGAACAGGATGGCCTTCACGTGCGGGTCGGCGGTGATGATCTTGAGGGCGTTGATGACCTTCTCCGGGCTCGAGCTGCCGCCGATGTCGAGGAAGTTGGCGGGCTCGCCGCCGTAGTACTTCACCAGATCCATCGTGGCCATCGCGAGCCCGGCGCCGTTCACGACGCAGCCCACATTGCCGTCGAGCTTGATGAACGAGAGGTTGGCCCGCCGCGCAGCCGCCTCGCTCGGCTCCTCGGCGGAGTCGTCGCGCAGCACGCCGAGATCGGGACGCCAGAAGAGCTCGTTGTCGTCGATCACGACCTTGGCGTCGAGCGCCAGCACGCGGCCGTCGGGCGCCGTCACCAGGGGGTTGATCTCGGCCAGGGAGGCGCCGTTGTTGACGAACGCGGCGTAGAGCTGCTCCATGATCCGGGCCGCGGCCTTGACCTGGGTGAAGTCGCGGTAGAGGACGAAGGCGAGCCGGAGCGCCTGGTGCGGAAACAGGCCGTACGTCGGATCCACGGGAAGCCGGACGATCTTCTCCGGAGTCTTCGCCGCCACCTCCTCGATGTCGACGCCCCCCGCCGCGCTCACCATGAACACGGGACACTGCGCCTCCCGGTCCATGATCAGACCGACGTAGCTCTCGGTGGCGATCTCGGCGGCCGGCACGACGAGCACCTTGTGCACGGTGAGGCCCTTGATCGTCATGCCCAGGATCTGGGCCGCCTCGTCCATGGCCTCCGCGGGGTTCCGAGCGAGCTTCACGCCGCCCGCCTTGCCCCGGCCGCCGGCATGGACCTGTGCCTTGACCACCACCGTGCCGCCGATGCGCCGCGCGATCGCCTCCGCCTCGGTCGGGGTCGAGGCGACGTCGCCCTCGAACATCGGGATCCCCGCGGCCTTGAGCAGCGTGCGCGCCTGGTACTCGTGCAGGTTCACGTGTCCCTCGTGATCGTGGTTCCCGTCTGGCCGCGGAGCGCCGCGGGCCCGCCGCTCAGCCGGGCGATGATGCCTCGGCCACCGGAGGCGCGGGCGAAGCCGGCCGCCGCCTCGACCTTGGGCCTCATCCCGCCCTCGTCCAGCCCACCGGCGGCGATCAACGATTCGGCCTGCGCCACCGTCATTCGCGCGATCGGCCGCGCGGCCGGCGTCCCCCACCCTTCGAACACCGCGTCCACGTTGGTGAGGATCATCAGCACCTCCGCCCCGAGCTGCGAGGCCAGAATGGCGGCGACCCGATCCTTGTCCACCACCGCGTCCACGCCTTCGAGTCCCAGCAGCGGGTCGTCGTAGACCGGCGGGCCGCCGCCGCCCGCGGCAATCACGATGGTGCCCTGCTGCACCAGGGTCCGGACGACCGGGAGCTCGACCACGCCAAGAGGCATCGGGCTGGCCGTCATGCGACGCCAGTTGCCGGCACCGTCCCGGCCCACCGCGCGCTCCGCCTCGCGAAGCCGCGCCACTTCGGCTTCCGTGAGCGCGTGGCCGATCGGTTTGGTCGGGCGGCCGAGCGCCGGATCGTAGCGGTCCACCAGCGTCTGGGTGACGAGGGTGACCACATCGCGGCGGAGGCGTGCCGCCGCGAGCGCGTTCTGCAGCGACTGCTGCAGCATGTAGCCGATCCAGCCGGCCGTTTCCGCGACCAGCACGCCGAGCGGCAGCGGCTGCACCAGGCGGCGGGCGGCCTCGTTCCGCGCCAGCTCGTCGCCCACCTGGGGCCCATTGCCGTGCACCAGGACGATCTGCCAGCCGGCCCGGGCCAGCTCCACCACCATCGCCATGCTCTCGCGCGCGCGCCGGAACTGATTGACCACCGTGGGCTCCTCGCCCTCGCAGGCGAGCGCGTTGCCGCCGAGCGCCAGCACGGCGGTCCTCACGCCGGCCGCCCCGGGCAAAAGCCCCCGAAGGTAGTCCTTGCCTCCCGGGCGATCAAGCTCATGGAGCGGCCGAGTCGGGGGGGAGGCCGAGCGCGCTGCGGAGGTTGCCCCAGGCCCGGCCGAAGCCCTCCCAGTCGGCGGCGCGGAGCGCCGAGTCGGCGCGCAGCAGTTCCCGCCGCGCGTCGTCGAGCCGGGTGGACTGCGGCTGCCCGGCAATGGCCGGCACCGTGGCTCCCATCAGATTGCTCCAGGCCTCGTTCAGCGTGTGCCCGGCGCCGAGCCGATCGCCGGTGGCCACGGTGACCCACACGAGGACCGGCTTTCCGCCGGCGGTCGGGACGGACGCACCGGCGAAGTGCGACTGGTAGCCCACCATGCCGTCGGGCCCGATGTCGAATCGCACCGGGCCGCGCTCCAGCCGTCCCCCGTCGTCGCGGATCGAGTCGTTCAGCGCGTCGAAGGACGGGAAGCGGGACCAGCGGCTCTCGAGCGCGCCGGCGGACGGCAGCGCGGCGGCGGAATCGAACCGCGCCAGCCGCAGCGCGTCGCTTCCCTCCTCGCGCGTGGCCAGGAGCAGCGCGCTCAGGCGGCGCTCGCCGGGCCGCTCGAACGCAACGGTGAGCACCGGCCCCGTGGTGTCCCGGAGCCATGATGCCTCCACGCTCGGCAGCTCGGGCGACTCCGCCGCGGCGCGGCTTCCCGGGGTGCCGAACGACCGTTCCGAGCGCTCGAGGGCGCGCGCCTGCAGCCGGAACAGCTCCGCCGGGTACGGGGCGGCCCGCCAGATTCCGTCCGGGATGCCGGAGGCCGGCTCGACCACTCCGCCGGCGATCGCGGCCCACGCGGCGGCCAATGCGTCGCTCCCGGGCCGGAGAAAGATCCGGCTCACGCCACTCCGGGCCAGCACGACGCCGACCAGTCCGGCGCGGACCCCGCCCGTGCCGCGCCCGCGCCATTCGAGCCGCGAGGAGAGCGGGAAGGCGGCCGCCGGCAGGTAGCCGTCCGCGAGCCACATGAGCTCGCCGTCCACCACGCGCGCGACCGCGTCACCCCAATCGGCGAATGGCGCGAGGCGCGCCAGCCGCTGCGCCGGCGAGAGCTCCCAGTCCACCCGCATGCCGGGCGCGAGCGGGCTCAGGATCTCCGGCGCCTGCAGCGTCCAGGCGAGCGGGACGCGCCGGAGCCAGCTATCCAGCGTCACGCCCGGGTCGTCGTCGCGGCCGAGCCGGTAGGCCGGAGCCTGCGGATGGTATGAGCGCTCGCCGAGCTCGAGCAGCGGAAGCGCGGCCGGCACCGGGAGCGAATCCTGGCGACGGTAGAACAGCGCCTCGCCGGCGGGGCCGGCGCGATCGTCCGCCTGCGCGGTGACCACGACACGGTCCCTCGGCAGCACCCGCGCGACCAGCCAGACCGGGCGCCGCCGGCCTCCCACCGTGATGAGCGCGGGATCCGCCGAGATGACGTCCGCGGAGTCGCTCGCGACCAGGCGCGATGCCATCGCCGGGTTCCAGAGCGACGGCACGGGCGGCGGGTACGTCCGTGTGCCGGTAGGGGCCGGCATCTCGCTGAGCGACTCGAGTCCGTACGCCATGCCCTGCAGCAGGTCGGTGATGCGCCGGTCGGCCGCCGGCTCGCCCTGGCCGCGGAGCGCGGGCGGCACCATCCAGTGGCCCACCATGGAGGCGAGCGGCAGCACGAGCCAGCCGGCGGCCGCGAGCGCGTGGCGGGCGCGGATGGCCCACACCGCGGAGAGGAGCGCGGTGGCCAGCGCCACGCCACCGAGGATGGGCGCCGTGAACCTGGTGGCCGTCCAGAGCGCGCGGTCCGGCGTGCCGGTGAGCCCGGCAACGAGCTCGTAGGGCTCGAGCATGTAGCCCCAGAAGAGCAGGAGGGCGAGCGCCACGAGCAGCCAGCCGATATGGCTGCGCGCGTGCCCGTTGATGGCGGGGCGCCCGTCGATCCAGCGGATCGCCCCCACGAGCAGATAGAGGCCGAAGACCAGCCCGAGCGCGAGAGTGACGAGGAGAAAGCAGAACCCGTGCACCGCGAGCCAGAGCGGGAGCTGCGCGACGTACAGTCCCACGTCGCGCTGCATGAGCGGATCGGCGACGCCGTAGGTGACACCCTGCCAGGCGAGCGCCACCTCCGACGCGTAGCCGGCGAAGTTCCCGCCGACGAGGACGCCGAGGAGGGCGCCGGCCCCGACCGCCAGCACCAGCAGCGAGCCGGGGGTGAGCGCCTCGCGGAACTCGAGGTTGGCCACGTTCCGGCGCACCTGGACGGAGCCTACGGCGCGGTAGACGACCAGCAGATGCCCGATGAACCAGGCGGCGGCCACGGCGATGCCGGCCAGGCGGAGCGTGAGGTGCAGCAGGTCCCAGCTGGTGAGGAACTCGACGGCGGCGGGCGAGGTCTCCGCGGCCCACCAGCGGTCGGCCAGGAACCGCGACAGCCACTGGCCCGCGAAGAGCAGCAGGACGATCGCCGTGAGCGCGAGGGTCAGCCGGCGCGCGCGGCGGGTCACGGGGCTACGCGCGGACGCCCTGCCCCGCGAGCCAGCCGACGACTTCGCTGCGGGCGGCGTCCAGGGCCTGCGGGTCGCGGGCCTCGAAGCGGAGCACGAGAATGGGCTGAGTGTTCGAGGCGCGGAGCAGTCCCCAGCCGTGCGGAAAGGTGATGCGAACACCGTCGATGGTGTTGACCGGGTAGATCGCCGAGAAATGCTCGGCCGCCCGCTCCACGATCGGGAACTTCCGCTCCTCCGGCACGTCCACGCGGATCTCCGGCGTGGAGGTGGTGCGGGGCAGGTCGGCCAGGAGGGCGGCGAGGCCGAACGGGCTGCGGCTCACGATCTCGAGCAGCCGGGCCGCGGCGAACAGGGCGTCGTCGAAGCCCAGGTAGTCGCCGCCGAAGAACATGTGGCCGCTCATCTCGCCGGCGAGCGGGGCCTCGAGCTCCTTCATTCTGGCCTTGATCAGCGAGTGGCCCGTCTTCCACATGACCGGCCGCGCGCCCGCGGCCGTCAGCGCCGCCGGGAGCACCTCGGAACATTTCACGTCGAAGATCACCGGCGTGCCGGGACCGAACCGGCGCACGGCGTCGCGGCCCAGCACCACCAGCAGCAGATCGCCCCAGACGATCTCGCCGGTTTCGTCGACGGCGCCGATCCGGTCGGCGTCGCCGTCGAAGGCGAGCCCCAGCTCCGCCCCGGTCCGGCGGACCTCCGCCTGCAGGTCGCGCAGATTCGCGGGCACCGTCGGGTCGGGGTGGTGATTGGGAAACGTGCCATCCGAGTCGCAGAAGAGCGGCGTGACCTCGGCGCCGAGCGCGCGCAGGGTGGCCACGGACACGAGGCTGCCGGCACCGTTGCCGCAGTCCACCACCACCCGCACGGCGCGCTCGAGATGGTGGCGGCTGACGATGGCCTCGCGATAGCGCTCGAGGACGGAGCCGTCGCTCGTCTCCCGGCCACTGCCGCTTCGCCACCGCTCGGTGACGATCAGCTCCCACAGCTCGAGGATCTCGTCCCCGTGAAAGGCGTCGCCACCCAGGACCAGCTTGAATCCGTTGAACTCGGGCGGGTTGTGCGAGCCGGTGACCTGCACGCCGCCATCGGCGCCAAGGCTGGGAACGGCGAAGTAGAGCGCGGGAGTGGGCAGCGTTCCCACGTCGACGGCGGTGCCGCCGGCCTCCACCACGCCGGCGCGCACCGCCCGGGCCAGCGCCGTACCCGAGGGCCGGTTGTCGCGGCCCACCACGAGCACGGGCGCACGCCCCAGGCGCTCCCACCCGACCGTGGCGAAGGCGCGGCCGATGCCGCGCGCGAGCTCGGGGGTGAGCTCCGCCCCCACGAGCCCGCGGATGTCATACTGTCGGAAGATGGACCGGGGAACGTTCATCAGGGCCCGGCGAACGGCAGCCCCGTCTGGGTCAGCGTCAGGGCGCTCTGCCCCGCGACGTCGAGCAGCGGCCCCGGCCAGACCCCGAAGAGGAGCACCACGGCAACCGAGAGCGCGATGGCGCCGAGCGCGGCCGGGGCGAGCCGCACGCCGGCGTAGCGCTCGCTGTCGGGCGCGGGACGCATGTACATCGCCATGACCACCGGCAGATAGTAGCCGGCGCTCACCACGCTGGTCAGCACCAGGATGACCGGCAGGATGTACTGCCGCTCCGCCGCGAGGGCCGAGATGATGTACCACTTTCCCATGAAGCCGAAGGTGCCGGGGAAGCCCAGCAGCGAGAACATGCAGACGCTGAACCCGAACGCCACCCAGGGCCGGCTGCGGGCCAGGCCGGCGATGTCGTCCAGCGACACACCCCGCTCCCCTCCCCGGCCGAAGACGGAGAGAAACCCGAATGCCGCGAGCGTGACCAGGCTATAGGCCAGCAGATAGAACAGCACCGCGCCGGCGCCCGCCTGCGTACCGGCCCAGACGGCGGTGAGCAGATAGCCGGCGTGTCCGATGGAGCTGTAGGCCAGCATCCGCTTGAGCGAGCGCTGAACCAGTGCCGCCAGGTTGCCCACCAGCATCGACGCGATGGCCAGGCCGGCGATGATCGGCTGCCAGAGGGAGGTGGCCGAGGGGAACGCCTCGAGCAGCACGCGGACCAGCGCGGCGAAGGCGGCCGCCTTGATGCCGGTGGCCATGAAGCCGGTGACCGGCGTGGGCGAGCCATCGTAGACGTCCGGCGCCCACATGTGGAACGGCACCGCCGCCACCTTGAATCCGAGGCCGATGAGCAGGAGCCCGAGCCCCAGGGCCGCCATGAGCGGCAGCGGCCGACCCGCGAGCTGCGCG
>DATAHW010000097.1:0-4524 GCA_036262935.1 Gemmatimonadales bacterium
ACGAGGTCGCTGTGCTCCTCGGTCTCGCCATCGCTCACGAGCAGCACCGCGCGGTGCCCGCGCTCGCCCTCGTGCTCGAAGATCTTGGCGGCGGTCGCAAGCGCGTTCCCGATATCCGTGGACGGGTCCCCGAGATCGTCGGGGCTCGCCGCGTCCAGGAACAGCTTGAGAGCCGCCTGGTCGGTCGTGAGCGGAAGCTGGAGGAATGCGCTCCCGCCGAAGACGACCAGCCCGACCCGGTCGCCGCGCTCGGCCGACACCGTCTCCCACGCCGCTCGCCTGGCCACCTCGAGCCGGCTCGGCGCCACGTCGGTGACGGTCATGGAGCGCGAGAGGTCGAACACCACCAGCACGTCCCGGCCGGTGCGGGCGAGCTCGGCCTGCCGCTCGCCCAGTTGCGGGCGCGCGAGCGCCAGAAGCCCCAGCGCCACCGCGGCCACCTGCAGCCACCGGCGCCGGACGACCCGTCGCTCGTCCGCGAGCGTGGAGCCATGCGCCAGCACCGCCGGCTCCCCGAACTCGCGCAGCTCGGCCCGCCTGCGCCGCTCCGCGCGCAACAGCGTTCGGCCGATCAGCGGGACGGCGACGAGCGCCACCAGCAGCACCACCGGCCAGGCGAAGCTCACGGCAGGCTCCGGAGCCGGGTGGCGCCAAGCAGGAG
The DNA here is from genome assembly GCA_036262935.1 of Gemmatimonadales bacterium. Classification (GTDB taxonomy): domain Bacteria; phylum Gemmatimonadota; class Gemmatimonadetes; order Gemmatimonadales; family GWC2-71-9; genus CAVVWJ01. Next base: position 662 of record DATAHW010000097.1, read on the forward strand.
CCCGGCGGTGAGGAGCACCAGCCCGGGCGCGAGCGCCCAGACGTAGAGCTCGCGGTAATCCCGCGTCTCGCTGATCCGGACTTCCTGGCGTTCGACCGGGTCGATCGCCTGGAGCACCTCCCGGAGCGTCGCCGGGTCGGTGGCCCGGTAGTACTTCCCGCCGCTCCGCTCGCTGATCCGACGAAGGATCGCCTCATCCCCGGTGGTGAGCCGGTCGGGCGTGCGGCCGCCCCAGCGCCAGATGAACTGCCGGTCGGCCGGCGTGGTGTCCGCCGCGCTCACGCCGATGGTGTGGATCCGGACGCCGATGGCACGGGCCGCCTCGGCCGCCAGGAGCGGTCCGGGCTTGCCGGTGTTGTTGGCGCCGTCGGTGATCAGCACGATGACGCTCGCCCTGGGCGGCAGGTCCTTGAGCTGCGCCAGGCACATCGCGAGCGCGGTGCCGATCGCGGTGCCGTCGGGGAGCATGCCGATGTCGATCCGGCCCAGCATGCGCTGCAGCAGCTCGGCATCCGGCGTGAGCGGCGCCTGGAGGAAGGCGCGCCCGGCGAAGATGACCAGGCCGAGCAGGTCGCCCTGGCGCTCGCGGGTGAAGTCGGCAAGGACCCGGCGTGCCACCATGAGCCGGTTCCCGGGCTTGAAGTCACCGGCCTTCATGCTGCTCGAGATGTCGAGCGCGAGCATGATGTTGCGCGAGCGGCTCCGGATCTGCCGCACCTCATGGGGCACCTGCGGCCGCGCGAGCGCCAGGATCAGACAGGACAGGCCGAGCAGCCGGAGCACGTCGGGCAGCCAGCGCCAGCGGCTCCGCGGGCTGACCGGTGCCCCCGCCAGGAACACGAGGCCCGGGAACCCGATCCGCTCCGCCGGCGCGCGGCGCCGGCCGCGCCAGAGAATCCAGGCCCACGCCGCTGGCAAGAGGAGGAGCAGCAGCCAGGCCGGGTCAGCGAATCGCATCGGCCACCGTCTTCTCCGCCGGATGCGCCGCGGACCAGTCCGCGAGCAGCCCGCGGGCATCCGCGAGAAACGCTCCGGCCGTCCCCGGGTCGGGCCGCCACCGGGCGAACTTCACCAGGTCGGCGTCCCCGAAGACGTCCTCGAACCGCCGCCGCGTCCCGTCCGACAGGAGTCCGGGCGGCAGCATCCAGCGTAGCTCCGAGGTCGTGCGCTCGCGCGCCGGCACCCCCCGGCTCTCCAGATAGTCGCGGAGCACGTCGGTGACCGCCTCGTAATGCCGCGCCACGTCCCGCTCGCTCCACCGCTCGCGCTCGACGGCGGCCAACCGGGCCACGGCGATCTCATATGGGTCGGGGGCAGCGGGCGGCAACACCTCCGGCGCGGCGGCCGGCGCCGGTTCCGGGCCGTGCCCGCGCCGCACGCGCCACGTGATCCAGCCCGCCGCAATCAGCGCCGCGGCCCCGGCGACGAGCACCAGCGCACCCGGCCCGCGCGGCGGTGGCGGCTCCTTGATGTCGCGCAGGGTGGCGGACGACGGGTCCGCGATCAGCGGCACGATCTCCACCGACGCCGTGTCGCTCGGCAGCGTGCCGCGCGACAGCCCCTTGACCGAGCGCATGAACGGGAGCTCGAATATCGGCACCGGCTGGCGTCCGGTGCGGTAGAAGGCGATTCGCGCGCGACCGACGAAGATGCGGTTCGAGTCGCGCTGCAGCTTGTCCACCTGGAGGACGCGCACCCAGTCCGGCGTGCCCGCCGCGGGGCGCGGGAGGGTGTCGAACAGCAGGTCCCGCTCGTCGAGATGCAGGCGGAAGCGAAGGGTCACCGTGTCGCCGACGGTCGCGCTGTCCGTCTCCGGGATCACCTCCCAGTGCTGGCCGTGGACCTGCGCGGCGAGTGGGCGCCGGATGAGGGGACCGAGCATGACGAGCAGGATCGCAGTCATCCCGAGCCCCGTGCAGCGACCGGCGCGCCTCATCGCCACAGCATCCTCTCCCGGCGCCGGAAGAAACTCAGCAGCGGCTCCGCATAGGAGCGCCCGGTCTCGAGCCGCAGCAGGTCCGCGTTCCGCTCCCGGAGCCCGCGCTCGAGCCCGCGGTCGAACTCCTCCGAGCGGCGCGCGAACCAGGCGCGGACGGCCGCGTCCGAGGTGTCGATCCGCCGCCAGGCGCCGCTCTCCGGATCCCACATCGTCACCAGCCCCGCCGCGGGGAGCGCCCGCTCACGCGGGTCCACCAGTTGGAGCGCCACCACGTCGTGTCGCCGGGCGAGCCGGCCGAGCACCGGCTCGTAGCCGGCGGCCATGAAGTCGGAGAGGATGAACAGCACCGCGCGCCGGCGGAGCGTCGGTTCGAGCTCGGCGAGCACCGCGCCGAGGTCGGTGCCGGTGCCGGCGGGCTCGAAGGCGAGCAGCTCGCTGATGAGCCGGAGCACGTGGCGCCGTCCCTTGGCGGGTGCGAGGTGATGCTCGATGCGGTCGCTGAAGAACGCGGCGCCCACCCGGTCGTTGTTCCGCGCCGCCGCCAGCGCCAGCACGGCGGCCACCTCGGCACCCAGCTCGCCCTTGGTGCGGACCCTGCTGCCGAAGCGGCCCGAGGCGCTGAAGTCCACCAGGAAGACCACCGTGAGCTCGCGCTCCTCCAGGTAGCGCTTGACGTAGGCGCTCCCGAGCCGCGCGGTCACGTTCCAGTCGATCGTGCGGACGTCATCGCCCGGCTGGTATTCGCGCACCTCGGCGAACTCCACTCCCCGGCCGCGGAACGCGCTCGAGTACTCGCCCGCGACGATGTCCCGCACGAGGTGGCGGGTGGTGATCTCGATCCGCCGAACCTCACGGGTGACCTCGTCGGGCGTCACGGCACCGGCACCGCCTCGAAGATCCGGCCGAGCAGTGCGTCGGGCCCCACGCCCTCCGCATCCGCGCGGTAGGTGAGAATCACGCGGTGGCGGAGGACGTCCAGTCCCAGGGCTTTGATGTCGTCGGGGGTGACGTAGGCGCGGGCCCGGATGAACGCGTGCGCCTTGGCGGCGCGGAGAAGGAAGATCGCCGCCCTGGGCGACGCGCCGAACTCGATGAGCGGCGCCAGCTCGGCCAGGCCCGCATCGGCCGGCCGCCGGGTCGCGCCCACCAGATCGAGCACGTACTCCTTGATCCGCGCGTCGGCGTACACCGAGTGCACCAGGCGCCGGGCCGTGAGCACGCGCGAGGGCTCCATCAGCCGCTCCGGTCCGGGCTCCTCGAGCGCGACCATCCGATCGAGCACCTCGCGCTCCTCCGCTCGCGCCGGATAGGTCACCAGGAGCTTGAACATGAACCGGTCGACCTGCGCCTCGGGGAGCGGGTACGTGCCCTCGTGCTCGATCGGGTTCTGCGTCGCCAGCACGAGAAACAGCTCGGGCAGCGGGAAGGTCTGTCCCCCGATCGTCACCTGCTTCTCCTGCATGGCCTCGAGCAGCGCGCTCTGCACCTTGGCGGGGGCGCGGTTGATCTCGTCGGCCAGGAGCAGATTGGTGAAGATCGGGCCCTTCTGCACCGTGAAGTCGCCGGTGCGCTGGTTGTAGATCTGGGTGCCCAGCAGGTCGGCAGGCAGGAGGTCGGGAGTGAACTGGACCCGGTGGAACGCGGCATCGATGGCGCCGGCGAGGGTGCGAACCGCGAGCGTCTTGGCCAGCCCCGGCACACCTTCGAGCAGCACGTGGCCGTCCGCGAGCAGCCCGATCAGAAGCCGTTCCAGCATGGCGCGCTGCCCCACGATGACCCGGCCCAGCTCGGTCATCAGCTCGCCCACCATGCGGCTCTCGTGCTCGATCAGCGCGGCGTCGGGCAGACCGGAGCCCGTCCGGGGGTCAGCCGCGAAGCGTTCAGGAATGGTCGTCATGCGGGGAATCTAACGGCGGGCGGGCGG
>DATAHW010000098.1:0-9363 GCA_036262935.1 Gemmatimonadales bacterium
ATGCCGTCGACGTCGTCGCGCAGGTGCTCGACCGCACAGCCGACGCTCGTGAAGCCGCCGAACAAGGACGGCACGCCCGCGACCTCGCCGAGCTGGGCCGCCGCGGCGCCGAGCTCGAGCCCGACCAGGAAATCGGATGGCGACGCCTGATGCTCCTCCAGGAACGGCTGGGGGACCGGGCCGGCGCGCTCCGCACCTACGACGAGCTGGCCGGGCGACTCCGCCGGGAATTCGAGGCGGAGCCATCGCCCGAGACCGCCGCGCTCGCGGCGAAGCTCCGCGCCGCCCGGTCGTCCGAAGCCGTGAGCGCCGAGCCGGCGACAGCCCCATCGGCGGCGGACACCGAGCCGCGACCCGCTCGGCCGTGGCTGTCGCGCGGGAGGCTCGCCACCGGTATCGCCGCGGTGCTCCTGGTCGGTGCCGTAGGCTTCTTCCTGCGGGCCGGCGCGGAGCGGCGCGACGAGCCCTCGCTGCTCGCCGCCGGGGCCATCGCTCCCCGCGACCGGCTGCTCATCGCCGACTTCACCGACACCGGCGGGGATACCGCGCTGGCCGTCGCGATCACCGAGGCATTCCGGGTCGAGCTGGCCCAGTCGCCGAATGTGCAGGTGATGACGCCGCGGCAGGTGCGCGCCGCCATCGAGCGGATGGAGCGCTCCGCGGACCTGGCACTGAACGACTCGCTGGCACGCGAGGTGGCCCTGCGCGAGCGGGTGAAGGCGTTTGTAGTGGGACGAGTCTCCGACATCGCGGGACGCTGGGTGCTCAACGTGGAGCTGGTGGGCGCCGAATCGGGCGAGCTGCTGGCCGCGGTCCACGAGACGGCGTCCGACTCGACCGGTCTCATCGACGCGGTGGACCGCGCGAGCGCGGCAGTGCGCCACCGGCTGGGCGAGTCGCTGCGGGAGCTTCGCGCGCTGCCGCCGCTGGAGCAGCAGGTCACCGCGTCACTGCCCGCGCTGCGCAAATTCACGGAGGCTCAGCGGCTCGACTATGCCAACGAGCGGACCCGGGCTCTCCCGCTCCTTCGCGAGGCCATCGCGCTGGACAGCGACTTCGCCATCGCCCACCTAGCGATGGCGAATACCTACGACGCGCTGGGAGAGCCGGGGCGCGCCGCCGAATCGTTCAGGCACGCGCTGGATCACCTGGACCGGCTGCCGTACAAGGAGCGGCAGTTCCTGGTGGGCTCGCGGGCCTACGGCCGGGAAGAGTGGGACGCGGCGATCGAGGCGTACAGCCGGTACCTCGAGCGCTATCCGGGCAGCATCCCCGCGCTCAACAATCTGGCGCTCGCCTATCGCGACTCCCGCCGCCTCGAGCCGGCGGAAACGCTGTGGGCTCGTGCCGTCTCGCTAGACTCGGCGGTGCCTCCGCTCTACTTCGGCGTGCACAGCGTCCAGCTCCTGGCGGGGCGGTTCCGGGACTCGCGCCGAACGCTCGACCTGATCGGCCGGCGGTTTCCCGACAACCCGACCCTGCTCACGATGGAGGTACAGGACGCGGCCGCCCAACAGGACTGGGAGGCCGCGGAACGGCGGGCCGAGGCCAACATCGCGGCCTCGCAGCACGACACGCTCGCGCTGGTGGATCCGTTCGAGCAGATGGCGGGGATCGTCATGACCGAGGGCCGGCTGGCCGAGGCGGAGCGCTACTGGCGCACCCAGCTCAGGCTGTCGGCGCTCAGCGAGTCGTGGGGGCGCCGGCTGTTGGGAGCCCGGCAGCTGGGGTACCTGCAGCTCCGGTACCGGCGGGCTCCGGCCGCCGCGATCGCCATCGTGGACTCGGCGCTGGCCCAACACCCGCTCGACGGCACGCTCCCCGGCGACCGTCCCTACTACGAGCTCGCCCGCTTCTTCGCGGCAGCAGGCGACGTCGTGCGCGCCCGGCGGCTCGCCGCCGAAGCCGCGGCCAACGACAGCGTGCTGGACGTGCCGCACCGAAGCGAACGGGCCTGGACGGCGGGCGTGATCGCCCTGGCGGAGGGTCGTGCCGCGGACGCCGCGGCCGCCCTGCGGGATGCGGCCGAGACGCACGTCTGCGCCATATGCCCGCTGCCGGATCTCGCCCGGGCGTACGAGGCCCGGGGGGACACGGCTGCGGCCATCGCCGCCTGGGAGCGCTATGTGACGACTCCCTGGTTCTACCGGTTCGAGACCGACGCGAGCGAGCTCGGATTCGCCTGGCAGCGGCTGGGGGAGCTGTACGAGGCGCGCGGCGACGGGCGGAAGGCGGCGGAGGCACGCACCCGCCTCCTGGCGCTCTGGCGCCGGGCGGACGCCGAGCTGCAGCCGATCCTGGCGGACATCCGCACCCGGCTCGCGGCACCGCGGCGGTAACGTCCGCCGCTCAGGCCTGATCCGGCCCCGACCAGTCGAAGGGGATGTGCTTGCTGGAGCGGCCGGCCCACTCCCATCTGAAGCCGAACGCGTCCACCCTGTCCGCCGTGGCCCGCCCCCAGGTCGCGACAGTACCGGGGCCGGTCTCGGAGCCGGGAGCATTGAGCGTCTGGACCCGCGCTCCCGGCGGTGTCATGGGACCGCTCAGGGCCTCGGCGCTGGCGACGACGCGCCCCGGAATCTCGGCCCGCCAATGCGCCAGGTCGTCCGCGACCTCGAACTCGATGGGGACGAACTCGATCCCGCGCATGTCCCCGATGAGCGTCGCAAACATGGCGGGGAACCCGCCGGCCTGGCCGCCCCAGATCAACTGCATGGCCTCGCGCTGCGGCTCGCTCGCGCGCTGATCGATGAAGAAGCCCATCGCCGCCTTGGTTTCACCTGCCCAGATGTTCCCCACGAAGTGGGCCACCCCGATGAGATTGAAGTCATCCAGCGGGACCTCGCCGTAGCGTCCCTGGCGGATATGGTAGGCCAGGATCCCGTCACAGTCGCCGTGGCTCGGGGCCTGGGCGAACGTACAGGGACAGGGGACATTGCACTTGCAGACGTCGAACCAGTCGCCTGCGACGTGCCAGGGGGAAATGGATGCCATGATACCTCCTCGTGCTGCTCTGCGATGCCGCCGCAACTGGCCAGGTGCCGAGCCAATCTGGGCAGCCGTCACGCAACGCGCCAGAGGAGGAGCTGGCGACTGTGGACCCATCCGTCGACCGCCGGGAGCAGCGCCGTGGAGGAGCACGGGTTCTCCGCACCGGACACGTCCGGGACCGGCCCACGCCGCGTCGACATCCGCGGCCGTTCCTGCGGGATTCCGCGTGAGCGGCAGCAGCTCGCGAGGCACGCGCGGCTCCGGCGTGCACCGAGCCATCCGCCGGGGCGCAGCGGGGACGCGGGTCGTGAGCTTCGAGGACGCGCACACCGACACCGGCGAGGGCCACCTGCTGTCGGTGCAGATGGTGAAGGACGTGGTGGCGCAGATGGAGGACGTCGCGGCCGCGCAGCGAGTCGGCCTGGCGGAGAAGGGGGCCCGCTCGGCGGAGAAGCGAGGCTCCGGCGGGAGATCCTGGATGGACGCGTGGAATCGGCAGCGGTTCGAGGGGAACCGGCAGTTGCTGGCACGCCGGCGGTCGAGGGGGATGTGAGGCCGGCGGCGTGACCGGGGGTGAGTGACTCCTACGGGCAGGAGACGGGAGCAGTGAACCGCCGCCGAGTGATGGCGACTTTCGGCGGCGGGGTTGTTTTCGGGTCCGGGAACAGGCGGGGAGGCAGGTTGAGCTCCGGGCCGGACGACGAGATCGGCGCCACTTACGGAGCGATTCTGCTCCCGCACATCGCCAAGTGGTACAGGTCCCGCAGCGCGTCATCGATGGGATGGTGCTGCGGTCTCCCTGACGGGTCCAGCTTGTTCCACCTCATGAGGTTCACCGCGACGGACATCTGTCGCTTGCCGTCGGCCCGGGTCATGGACATGGCTCCGGCACCCCAGACCGTGCCGTCATGACCCCAGAATGTGCCATGTCCAGGAACCTCCATCTTGTGCAGACCGAGACCGTAGTCGATTTGCCTTCCCTCGAAGGAGATTACCGGGACACTGCGCTGCATCTGCGCCAGGGACGACGGGTTGACGATCTCGCCCGCCAGCAGCAACCGGAAGAAGCAGTTGAGATCCGCAACGGTCGAGATCAGCGAGGCCGCCGGCCCCACCCAGGACATGTCGTACACGCTGTAGTCGCGCGGCGGGTCGATCATGCCGAACCACGCCTCGTACATCTGCGAGTGCGGCCCGTTGACATTCGTGCCGGCGGGAAGCTCGGTCTCCCGGAGCCCAGCGCGCTCGATGACGTTGCGGGTAATGCACTGCTCCGCCGGGGTACCGGTTACCCGCTCCAGGAGCTGGCAGAGGAGCTGGTAGTTGGTGTTGCTATACACTCCTGGGGTGCCACCCGGCACACCGACGGGAGGCGCCGTGACCCCCATCTCGATCAGCTCGGTCGGGTGAAACCGCCTGAACCGGTTGTCGTCCAGGCTCGCGGGCGTGGTGTCTGCCAGCGAAGGGAACGCCTGGAGGGACGGGTACGCGTACGGCAGGTAGTCCGCCAGGCCGCTGGTGTGGTTGATCAGCATTCGGACGGTGATCGTGTCGCCGCGCTCTCCGGGCACCAGGCTCGGCAGGTAGTGGCCGATCGGTGTGTCGAGCCCGATCCGACCGCTCTCGACCTGCTGCAGGACCGCGGCGGCGGTGAAGGTCTTGGTGATGCTGCCGACGCGGTGCCGCATATCGGACGTAACGGGATGACCGGTGTCGACATCGGCGACGCCGGCTGCGCCGCGCCATATCTGGTCGCCGTCGCGCACCTCGGCGAACACTCCCGGCATCCCCGCGCGATGGACCTTGTCTATCGCGGCCTTCAGCTCCGCGGAATCGAGTGGATTCTCGACAACATCCGCCCTCTCGTAGTCCAGCCGGGTTTTCAGCATACGTGATACCCTCGCTCTGCTTGAAGTGATTCTAGCGCAGATGTCTCAACTTGTCTGGGTTTCGCACAACATATTGCCGCGATCCTTCCATCCTCGATCTCGAACGCGGTCGTCTGGAGCTCTCCATCGGCTTCCAGTGTAACGAAGCCCGGCAATCCGTTGACCAAACCAGCACGCACCAATCTCGAGTCGTGCTGGCGGAAGAAGTTCGCCAGACACTCCTGATACGAAGCGCATTCATATCGCCGCTGCGCGACGCGGCGTAAAAGGCCTCCGCGGGCGCGAGGCCACGTTGTTTTTCTACCGGGAAACGAGGTTTCGCCTCGCGGACATAGGTGCGCGCTCGGGCGGCGAGCTGGCGGCAGGCTGCCGGATCACGCTGGATGGTTGCCGCGACCTCCTCGAAATCCAGGGGCGGCGTCGAGGGTGATCGACGCTCGCTGGTAATCCTTCATTAATAGCGGGGCGGCGGCGAAGAGATCGATTACAAGGTGTCATGTCTAATCTCCTTTCTGTAAGTTTCCGTCGTTCTGAAAATGATGACGAGACAGGCTCTGCTCGTGTGGCATATCACGATTCGCCGCCGGTACCGCGGCGCACCGAACAGGGAGGAACCGCGATGTCGAACGAGAATCGAACGGAGCACGGCAAGGGCGGCGTGGTGATCACCGGCACCTCGAGCGGCATCGGCCGAGCCTCGGCGCTGCTGCTCGCGAGGAGCGGGTTCCAGGTGTTCGCGGGCGTTCGGAAGCCGGGGGACGGCGACGCGCTCAGGAACGACGCGGGCGACCCGGGTGACTCGGTGGTCCCGATCATCCTGGATGTGACCGATGGCGCCTCGATCGCGGCGGCCGCGGCGCAGGTGACGCGGCGGCTCGACGGCGGCTCGCTGCGCGGAGTAGTCAACGTCGCCGGGATCGGAATGGCGGGCCCGATCGAGTACGTCACGCCGGACGAATTGCGTGGCATGTTCGAGGTGGACGTGTTCGGGCAGGTCGCGGTGATCCAGGCGTTCCTGCCGCTGATTCGCCGGTCGCGGGGCCGGATCGTGAACATCAGCTCGGTCGGCGCGCACATCGCCATGCCGTTCGGCGGCGTGCTCGGCGCGGCCAAGAGCGCGCTGGGCATCCTCAGCGACGCGCTCAGGCTGGAGCTCCGGCCCTTCGGGATCCGGGTGTCCACCATCGAGCCGGGGGCGATCAACACGCCGGCGGTGGAAAAGACGCTGGGGAACGTCGAGGCTCGGATCGCGAAGCTCCCGCCGGAGGGAGCAACGCGTTACGGCGACATGTGGCGCGCGTTCACGCGGCGGGCCTACGCCATGGAGCGGGATGGGAGTCCCCCGGAGGTTGTCGCGCCGGTGGTGCTGCAGGCGCTCACGGCGCGGAATCCGCGGGCGCGGTACGTGGTGGGCAAACATGCCCGGGTGCTGACGACGCTGGCGCGGGTGCTGCCGGACCGGGAGCTCGACGCCGTGCGGAGCCGGCTGTTCAGTCTGCCGGCGGCGGTGGGGAGTGAGGGGTCATAGCCACTTCAAGGCGCGACACGCCCGGCGGCGTGGGCAGACGGGTGAATCAGTGCGGTGCGGTCATAGAGTCGTAGCGCCGTTGGCCACGCCGGCGCCAATCAGCGAGGCAACGGCTGTCTGCTTCTCCCGCAGCAGTCCGCCGGGCGGGACTGGTCACGTCCGCGGGCGTATGGGAGACTGTTTCGCCTGGCTACGCCTCCGATCCGATCAGCTCACCAGCGGCAACGACTCGCGTATGTCGCGTAAACCCAGCGCTGGGGATCCCACTCCGCGCGCTCCGCCACTCGGCATCGTGCCATCAGGGCATTGACGTCGTTTACGCGGATCGCCTGGGCCACCGTGTCGATGCACGCGCGGATTGGGCTTCATCCCTGGTCGGGGTGGTAGTCGCTGGCATCATACTGTTTTCCCTGGTGTCTCGATTCGTAAGGAGGAGACACCATGTCACGATTGCGCTTCACGATCTCGATGTCCCTCGACGGCTTCGTTGGCGGCCCCGGGCAGAGCCTGCAAGAGCCTCTCGGCATCGGCTGGGATCAGCTCGACGATTGGGTCGTCGGTGAGCGAGAGCACGCGAGTGCTCTACGAGACTCTCACCAACATCGGCGCCACGATCATGGGCGCAATATGGGCCGACACCCCGGGCTCGTGGGGGGTGCGAGAGGAGCCGCAGAAGGGATGGGGGCGCCGATCCGCCGGTGCGGGGCACCAGTACCTCAATGAGTTTGCACGGCCCGGGGCGGGCTGAGCCCTCAGCTCACCTTTGACGAGCGTTCGACCATGCGCCTGCAAGGCATCCTTGCGTTCCTGATCATCTACATCGTGTGGGGTTCCACGTTTCTCGCGATCCGCTACGCGGTGGAAACGATCCCTCCGTTCCTGACGGCGGCGACGCGTCATTTGATCGCCGGCGCGATCCTGCTCGCGTGGGCGTGGCGGAATGGCGAGCGCCCCGGCAAAGAAGCCTGGCGCGCTGGGCTCGTGCTGGGGTTCCTGTTCTTCCTGGTGGGACACGGGACGTTGCACTGGGCCGAACAAACGATCGCTTCCGGGGTGGCCGCGCTGGTGATCGCCACCGAACCGATCTTCGTGGCGTTGATGCTGCCATTGTTCAAACTGGGACGTCGGCCGGACCTCACTACCTATCTCGGCCTGGGGCTTGGAGCAACAAGCGTGATCATTCTCTTCCGGCCCGACGTTACCGCTGGACAAGGGATGATAGCGGGACTGCTGGCGGTCTTACTGGGCTCCGTGTCGTGGGCAGTGGGAATCGTCCTTTCCCGTAAATTGCAGACACGCCGCGATGGCGCGCCAGACACATCGACGATGAATGCCGCCCTACCACTGCTTTGCGGTGGCGTGATGCTCCTGGCTGGCGCAGCCCTGCGCGGCGAGCTGCACGACTTCCACTGGGTCGCAGTGTCGCGTGAATCCTTGAGCGGGCTGCTGTTCCTGGTCTTCTTCGGTTCGTTGGTGGCGTTCACCGCGTACTCATGGCTGCTGAAGCACTACCCGCCGACGCTGGTAGCGACCCACACCTATGTGAATCCGATCGTGGCGGTGTTGCTCGGATGGTTGTTTGCCGGCGAGCGGATCAGCCCATCGATCGTTGAGTCGACCGCATTTGCCGTCGCGGCGATCGGGTTGGTGCAACGAGGCGAAGGCAGCAGAACGGAGCAGCGCTCAGGCTGAAGCAAGTCGAGGGCTTCCGAAGTATGTTTGTTGCCGCGCACACGCCGTGGCCCTGATCGGCATGCCGCCAGACGGCCCACCTTCCCCTCGAGTAGCTCCTATGCCCCGCCGGCGCCTGGTCCCCACTCTCCTGCTGGCTGCCGCCGTGGCTTGCGACGGAGGCACAGGGCCGACCGTACCTCCTGGATCTTTTCAGGCCACGGTTCGAAGCAGCACTGGAACCCAGTTGATCAAGGGTGACTCCGCAGGGTGGGTGTCCACACCTCCCGGCCTGTTCAACCTACGGCTGCTCTCCGAGGACAGCATCCTGGGACCCCAGGTTCCGTTTCGGCTCTCATTGATTCAGAGGGATGTGCTCCTTGCCGGCGGGCCCCCGCTTCCGGGCTCCTACCGGCAGGATCAGTCGGACCCTGCGGCTATCGTCATCGCCCTGGTCAGAGATCAGACAGTATCTCAACCCGCCTTCGAATGGATCGCCGACAGCGGCCTCCTCACGGTGGACACGCCAGCGACCGATTCCATCTTCGCCGGCGACATCGACGCCTGGTTCCACGACACTCGCGCGCTCGCGCACCCGACTTACCATGTTACCGTGGCGTTTGTCGCCTCTCCGCTTCACTGACCGCCGCGAACGGGTCGGCTAGCCGACGATCCAATGCAGCGACCGATTCGGCACGTACACCACCTTCCTGACCTCCTTCCCCTCGGTAAACCTCCGCACTGCCGCATCCCGCTGCGCCGCCCATGACCACTCCCCTGCGCGGGATCCCACGGCACACTGACCCGCGACCGCGGGTGAAAGTCCGTAGTAGCTTCGCCCGTCCTCCGATCGCGCGCGTCACTTCACCGCAAACAGATCGTAGTCCGGCCACCCCGCCCCGACTCCGTTGACGATCCGCCACAGCATATCGTCGAGCTCGGTGGCCATCGCGTCGGCGTCGTCGCCGCCCTTCGCGCGGGAGTTGCACAGCGCCGCCCAGCTCATGCCGTCCGCCGTGGTGACCAGGATGGAGAGAGTGCCCGGCAGCGCGCCCACGTGCCAGCGATTAGGCGCCGCGTTCACGGCCCAGCCGCTGGCGTAGTCCGACTTGAGCGCTGTCGGGGTCGTCATGGACATCACCGAGCCGGGCGTGAGCAGCGCCGGCTTCCCTCCCCTGCCGTCCACGTGCACGGCGAACCGAACCAGGTCTACCGCGGTACCGATCCAGCCGCCGTGCGCGTCCATGCGGGCCACGTTCATGTCGTAGGGGTCCTCGCCGCCCT
>DATAHW010000099.1:0-11607 GCA_036262935.1 Gemmatimonadales bacterium
AATCCAGCCACGATCTCCTCCACACCACCGCTCAGTCGTCCAGCCGCGCGGTCCATCGCACCGGCCGAGCATCGGGCTCGATGACGTGCCACGCCCGGCAATGCCCGCAGCGGTCGCGCGCGCGGGTGGTGCCGGCCGGCACCAGCTTGCGGTTGGTGGTGCCGCAGCGGGTGCAGTTCCACTCCGCCGTCACGGCGGGCACGTTCGCGACGCTCATCGTCCTCCCCGGGCAGCGGCGAGCTGCTGGAGCGCCCGCCGAATGAGTTGCGATGTCTCGGGCGTGCCGCCGTCGGCGAGCACGGCCCGCACGGCATCATCGGCCGCCGCCGCGCCGTAGCCGAGGCCCATGAGCGCGCGCACCGCCTCTTCCGTACCGGCCGGCCGGGGTGCGTGCGGCTCCAGCGCCACGTCGCCCAGCTTGTCCTGGAGCTCGAGCACCAGACGCTCCGCCTTCTTCCGGCCCACCCCGCTCACGGAGCTCAGCGCCGACAGGTCGCGCGCCAGCACGCTGCGCACCGTCCGCTCGGGCCCGAGCGCGGAGAGGAGCGCCAGCGCCAGCCGCGGCCCGAAGCCGCTCGCGCCGAGCAGCCGCTGGAAGACCGTGCGCTCGACCGCCCGGTCGAAGCCGTACAGCGACCAGCCGTCCTCCTTCACCACCAGCTCGGTGTAGAGGCTCACCCGGCCGCCCGCGGCCGGCATCCGCTCGGCCACGCCGGCCGGCACTGTCACCAGATAGCCGACGCCGCCATCGGTCTGCACCACGAGCGTGTCGCCCGCGCGCTCGGCGACCACGCCGGTCAGACTCGCGATCATCGCGCCCCCGTCACCCGGCTGAAGAACGCCGCCTGCCGCGTCGCGATGAGCAGGTGGGTGAGCGCCAGCGCCACGCCATCCGCCGCGTCGGCCGGTGCCGGCGGCTCGCGGAGCCGGAGCAGTTGCGCCACCATGTACGCCACCTGCGGCTTGAGCGCGGCGCCGCGGCCCACGACCGTTTTCTTCACTTGCGCCGGCGAGTACTCCGCCACCGGCACACCCGCCTGCTCCGCCGCGAGCAGGATGACGCCGCGCGCGTGGCTCAGCACGACCGTCGTGCGCACGTTCTTCCCGAAGAACGCGCTCTCCACGGCCATCGCGTCGGGCGTGTGGCGCACGAGCAGGGCGGTGGTGCCGTCGTGGAGCACGCGAAGGCGCGCGGGGAGCGGGTCCCCGGCGGTGGTGGTGAGGGTGCCGCACTCCAGCAGCCGCGGGTGGCGGCCCGAGCCGCTCTCCACTACGCCGTACCCGAGGATGGCGGTTCCCGGGTCGATGCCCAGCACTTTCACCGGCGGGTTCTCAGGCCTCGGCCTCCGCCAGTTGCGCCGCGTCGATATCGAAGTTCGAGGACACGCGGGAGACGTCGTCCAGCTCTTCCAGGACCTCCATCAGCCTGAGGATCCGCTCCGCGTCGGCGCCTTCGACGCGGACGGTGTTCCGGGGCACCATGGCGAGCTCGGCCGAGTCGAGCTCGAGCTTCCGGGCCCGGAGCGCATCCTGCACCGCGTGAAACGTTGCCGGCGCGGTGGTCACCACGTACTGGTCGCCCTCGCGCACGAAGTCTTCGGCTCCCGCCTCGAGCGCGGCCTCGAGCGTGGCATCTTCGTCATACCGGGCAGCGTCGAGATAGATCTGTCCCTTGCGATCGAACATCCACGCCACGGAATTGGTGGCGCCGAGGTTGCCGCCGTTCCGGCTGAACGCATGGCGGATCTCGGCCACGGTGCGGTTGGGGTTGTCGGTCGTGGCCTCGATGAAGATGGCGGCGCCGCCGGGGCCGTAGCCCTCGTAGGTGAGCTCCTCGTAGACGCTCCCCTCCAGCTCGCCGGTGCCCTTCTTGACCGCGCGGTCGATGTTGTCGGCCGGCATGTTCACCGCCTTGGCGGCGTCGATCGCGGTACGCAATCGGGGGTTGCCGCCGGGATCGCCGCCGCCGCTTCGCGCGGCCACGGTGATCTCGCGGATGACCTTGGTCCACGACGACGCGCGGCGCGCATCGGTGACGGCCTTCTTGCGCTTGATCTGCTTCCACTTGCTGTGGCCGGCCATGGCCGAACTCCTTGGGACGGGCGGGGTTGTTGGCCGGAAACATAAGCGGCACAGCCGCTTGCGGCAAACACGGGGGTTGACCCGGCGAGGACCAGGGACTAGTCTCCCGCCCCATGATCCCGACCCGAATTCGATGCCTCGCCGTCGCCGCGGCCCTCGCGGGCATCGCGGCGTGCGGCGGCGAGAAGCCAGCCAAGATGGCCACCGTGGGCGAGGCGCTTCCCAATCTGCCGTTTCCCCCGAACCCGACCCTCGTGGGCCGGGCGGGCGGTCCCGACGCCCTCCAGCTCACCGTGCGGTCCACGCTTCCGCCGGCCCAGGTGGCCGACTACTACCGTGGCGTGTTCAAGGCGGGAGGGTGGCGCCTGGTGAATGACGCCCGCGATCCGGAGGGCGCAACGCTGCTGCTCGCGCAGCAGCACGGGACGCCGCTCTGGGTGCGGATTCGTGACGCGGGAGAGGGCAAGGGAACGCTGGTCGAGCTCTCCGGGGGGATCATCAAGCACGAGGACAGCGCGGGCGCCAAACCGGCCGGGCCCGCCTCCTGACCACCCGACGCTAGCGCTCCGCCCGCACGGCGGCCCGCGCGGCGCGGGCCGCCTGCGCCAACGCATCACCCGCCTCCGTGCCGGCCGATTCGCGCGCCGGCGCCACCAACTGACTCAGCACCTGTGCCGCGGTCTCGGCGCGTGCCTCCCGAAGCTGGCTGATGGCGGCCGCGAGCGCGCGCCGGAGCGGGGGCGGCAGCGTGAGGCTCGTAAGGCGCTGCTCGAGTGCCTGCAGCCGCCGGCGGTGCGCGCGTTCGGCGGGCGGAGGGTCGCGGAGCAGGTCCTGCGCGACCCGCACGGTGAGCCAGAGCGCAAAGACGCCCTCCCGCCGCGGGCCCCGCGCGGCCCGGGGAAGGATCCCGAGCAGCGCGGTGGCCGCGGGATCCCAGCCGGTCACGCCAGCGTCCGGGTCAGCGTGACCATGACCATCTCGGGCAGGATCTCGCGCATGCAGAGGTGATGCTGCAGCGGGCACTCCTCCGTCCCGTGGCTGCTGCAGGGCCGGCAGTCGAGGTCCCGCTCGACCACGCTCGCATGAGCGTTGTAGGGGAAGAATCCGAACTGCCGCACCGTGGGGCCGAAGAGGGCGACGACCGGAGTGCCGACCCCCGTCGCCATGTGCATGGCGCCGGTGTCGCCGGAGATGAGCGCGGCGGCGCGCTTGATCACCGCACCGGTCTCCTGCAGGCTCAGCTCTCCCGCGGCGCTCGCGACGCTGGCACCGCCCTGCGCCGCGACCTCCGCGCCTACCGCCGAATCCTCCGGTCCGCCGATCGCCACGATGTCGGCTCCGGTGTGGACGATCTGCCGGACCAGCTCGATCCAGTGCTCCACCGGCCAGCGCTTGGTGGCGTGGGCCGCGCCCGGGGCGACCGCGACGAAGGGCCGCTTCGTCCCCACGCCGGCGCGGGCGAGCCACGCGCCGGCCTTCTCCTCGGCGGCCGGATTGAGGAAGAACTCGGGCGGCCCGCCGTCGGGCAGCACGCCGAGGTCCGCCGCGGCCTCGAAGTAGCGCTCGGGCACGGGGACGTGCTCCTCGTACCGGTTGCGCTTGAAGCGGATCAGCAGCTCACGCGCGAACCGGCGGTGGGAGTAGCCTGACCACGGGCCGCCGGCGATCAGCCGAAGGGGCGCCGTGCGGAGGCCGCCCTGCAAGTCGAGAATGTGACTGTAGTCCACCCGCCGGATAAGCCGGGCCACGTCGCGGACCGTGTCCTGCGGCGCGATCCCGAAGACCTCGGTCACATTGGGATTGTCGCTCACGAGAGAGACGTACTGCCGCTTGGTGAGCACCGTGACACGGGCACCGGGCCACTTGGACCGGATGGCGCGCAGCAGCGGCGTGGTCAGCAGGATATCGCCGATCGCGCTGAACCGCACCATCAGGATGTCGGGGGAGAGAAAGATGCTGTAGGGCACGCGGGGAATGTGGACTGAAGGAGGGAAAGGCGGAAGGACGGCGGAAGGACGGAAGGACGGAAGGTTCGTACGGACCGGCACTGTCATCCCGAGCGGAGCGAGGGATCTGCTCAGCCGCGGTTCGAGCTCGGCCCGGCTAGTTCCCTCGCTCCGCTCGCGATGACAGTGCCGCTCGGGACGACAACGCCGCTCGGCATGACGCTGCCGGTGCCCGCACCCCCTTCCGTCCTTCCGTCCTTCCGTCTTTCCGCCGTCCTTCCGCCGTCCTTCCGTCCTTCCGCCCTATATTACCCCCATGCCCCGCCCCAAGAGCATCCTCTGGGTGGACGACGAGGTCGAGAGCCTCACGTCCCACATCCTCTTTCTGGAGGAGCAGGGATTTGCCGTCGAGACGACGCCGCATGGCGACGACGCGCTGGTCCTGCTCCAGCGCCAGTCGTACGGTGTCGTCCTGCTCGACGAGCAGATGCCGGGCCGCCGGGGGCTCGACCTGTTTCGCGCCATCCGGGCCCTCGACCACGGCACGCCGGTGGTCATGGTGACCAAGAGCGAGGAAAGCGAGACGCTCAAGGACGCGATCGGCGCCGATATTTCCGATTACCTCGTCAAGCCGGTCAACCCGCGGCAGATCCTCTCGGTGGTGACCCGGCTGCTGGACGGTGACCGGATCCGCCAGCAGCGGCTGTCGCGCGACTTCGCCACCCGGTTCCGGGAGCTGGAGGCGCGGCGGGGCGGCCCGCTCGCCTGGCGCGAGTGGGTAGAGCTGGTGGCCGAGTTGGCGGAGTGGGAGGTGCGGCTGGGCCAGGCGGACGAGCCGGGGCTCCAGGACGCGCTCCGGACGCTGCAGGAGAGCCTGCGGCAGGACTTCGCCCGCTATCTGCAGCGGAACTACGCCGGCTGGCTGCACGACGGCGACAGCGACCGGCCGCCGCTCTCGGTGGACATCGGCGCCGAGTTCCTCCGGCCGGTGCTCGACCGCCACGGGAAGGCGCTGCTGGTGGTGGTGGACTGTCTCCGGCTCGACCAGTGGGCCATGATCCGCCCGCTCATCAGCGCGCGGTTCGACATCGAGACGGCTCACTACTTTTCCATTCTCCCCACCGCGACGCCGTTCGCCCGGAACGCGATCTTCAGCGGCCTCTTCCCGGCGGAGATCAAGAGCCGCTACCCGCAGTGGTGGTCCGACAACGAAGAAGCGAGCCTCAACGCGCACGAGGCCGAGCTCCTCACCGAACAGTTGCGTGAGCTGACCGGCCGGAACGTCCCGGTGCACTACGAGAAGGTGTTCACCGCGGCCGACGGCGACGGGCTGCTGCGGCGGCTGCCGGCCCATCTGTCGCAGGACGGCGTGACCGCGCTGGTCTTCAATTTCATCGACCAGCTCACCCACGGCCGCACCGAGAACTCGACGCTGTACGAGGTGGCGCGCGACACGTCCGCGCTCCGGAACCTGACCCGCACCTGGTTCGAGCGCTCGCCGCTGTGGGACGCGCTCCGTGAGGCGGAGCGGCGCGGCGTGCCGGTGCTGCTCACGACCGATCACGGGTCGATCCACTGCCACACGCCGGCCACGGTCTTCGCCAAGCGCGACACGACCTCGAATCTGCGCTACAAGTTCGGTGACGACCTCCGCGCCCAGGAGCCTGACGCGGCCCTGGTGGTGGAGGATCTCGCGACCTTCGGCCTGCCCGCGCGGACGCCGGGCACGCGGCTCCTGCTCGCCACCGGTGACCGCTTCTTCGTGTACCCCACCAAGCTGCGCGAATACCAGGCGCGCTACCGGGGCGCGTTCCTGCACGGAGGGGTGTCGCCGGAGGAAGTGATCCTCCCGATCGCGCTGCTCACGCCGCGCCACGGGTGACGGTGCGGACCGAGCTGCGCCTGCTCCGGATGGTGGTGCCCTACCGGGGCCGGCTCGCGCTGGCGCTGGGGACGACGGCACTGGCGTCGCTGCTCGATGGGTTCACCCTGATCATCCTGATCCCGCTGCTCAAGCACCTCTTCGGGACCACCGGCGCGCTCCGCACCGGCTCGACCCGGCTGGAGGAGTTCGTGAGCCGGGTAACCGAGCCCTTCGTGGCCGGGCTCACCCCGGGGCAGGCCGCCGCGCGGCTGGTGCTGGTGCTGGTGCTCGGGCTGCTGCTCAAGAACGTGCTGAGCTACGCCTCGACCCAGCTCTCGGTGGGGGTGCAGGAGGGGCTGGTGCGCGACCTCCGCACCCGCATCTTCGACCACCTGCTCACGCTCGACCTGGGCTACTTCCAGCGGACCCGCGCCGGCCAGCTCATTTCCGGCATGATCACCGAGGTGGACCAGACCAAGACGGTCATCACCGCCTCGCTGCTCTCGCTGTTTCAGAACCTCGTCGTCGTGGCGACCACCCTCGTGGTGCTGAGCCAGATCTCGCTCCGGCTCACGCTGCTCACGCTCGCCTGCGTGCCGGCGATGGTGCTGCTGCTCCAGTCGCTCCTCAAGCGCCTGCGCCGCCACTCCCGGGCCCGGACCCGCGAGCGGGGCGAAGTGACGGCCACGATCGCGGAGCGGATCGGGGCGGTGCGCCTGATCCGTTCCTACGGCGAGGAGGCACGCGAGAGCGCGCGATTTGCGGCCCAGGCCAGCCGCTACCGCAGGCAGGTGATCCGCACCCAGCGCTACAGCTCGCTCACCAGCCCGCTGACCGAGGTCTTCTCCGGCTTCCTCGTGATCCTCATCATCTGGGCGGGCACTCGGCCGGCGCTGATCGGGCTCAGCGCGCCGCTCGCGCCCGAGGCGATCATCGTCTTCCTCATGGCCGCGCTCAAGCTCACCTCGCCGCTCAAGACCATCAGCTCCTACCCGGCCGTGATGGCGGTGACGCTGGCGAGCGCCGAGCGGGTGTTCGAGATCCTGGACGAGCCGAGCACCGAGCTCGATCGCCCCGGCGAGGGCACCGCCCGGTTCGAGCGTGAGGTCCTGTTCGACCGGGTGAGCTTCCGCTACGGCCGGGGCGACCCGGTGCTGAGCGAAGTGTCGTTCGCGCTGCCCCGCGGACGGGTGGTGGCGCTGGTGGGGCCGTCGGGGGCGGGGAAGACGACGCTCGCCGACCTGCTGCCGCGGTTCCACGATCCGACCGGCGGCCAGATCACCATGGATGGCGTGCCGCTCACCCGGCTCACCCGCTCCTCGATCCGCGCGCTCATGGGCGTGGTGAGCCAGGATACGGTGCTGCTCAACGATACGGTGTACGCCAACATCACCTACGGCTCGCCCGGGGCCACCCGGCAGCAGGTCGAAGCGGCCGCGCAGGCCGCCAACGCCGACCTGTTCCTCTCGCAGCTCCCCGAGGGCTACGAGACCCTGCTGGGCGAGCGCGGCACCCGGCTCTCCGGGGGTCAGCGCCAGCGGATCGCCATCGCGCGGGCCCTGCTGCGCGACCCGCCGATCCTGATCCTCGACGAGGCCACCAGCGCGCTCGATACGGAGTCCGAGCGGCTGGTGCAGCAGGCGATCGACCGGCTCATGGCCGATCGCACGGTGCTGGTCATCGCCCACCGCCTGGCCACGGTGCGGGACGCGGACGAGATCGTGGTGCTCGACCAGGGCCGCGTGGTCCAGCGCGGCACCCACGAGCAGTTGTTCCGCTCCGGCGGGCTCTATCGGCGGCTCTACGATCTGCAGTTCCGCGACCAGGAGCCGGTGCTCGCGGTCGAGCGCTGAGCAGAGCGCGGAGCGCGGGTTGTAATCGTCGTTCCATCCGCTAGTTTCGTTTTCGTGGCGACCCGATTTCCCGACACCCGCATACTTCTGATCGGCGCGTTCGATGACGCGCTCCACGCGCACGCGGCGCTCCGCCGGCGGGCGCTCGAGCGGCTCGGCTGCCGGGTGGCCACGCTCAACCTGATCGGCACCGGCGGCTGGCTCAGCCGGTTCCGTCGGGTCGGCCTCCACGACCGGATCGCGCGCGCGATCGCCGGCACGACGCCGGCACTGGTGCTGGTGCTCGAGGGAACGCAGGTGGACGCCGCGATGGTGGCCGAGCTCCGCCACGGCGGCGGTCCCACCTGGGCCAACTGGTTCTGCGACGCGCGCCGGTCGGCGGAGGATATCGCACCGCGCGCGGCCGCCTACGATGCCGTCTTCGTGGCCGACAGTGCCACGGCGGAGGCGCTCGACACGCCGGGTTTCCCGCCGGTGCACTATCTGCCGGCCGGCTGCGATCCCTCCATCCACCGGCCGATGCGTGCCCGCGACCGCTTCCGCGCCAACGTGGTGTTCGCCGGCACGGCCACGCCGCACCGCGAGCGGCAGCTCTCGGAGCTGGTGGAGTTCGGGGTGGCGGTCTGGGGGCCGGGCTGGCGGCGGACGAAGCTGAGGGATTACTGCCGGGGCGAGCTGCTGGCCCACGAGGACTACATCCGCGCGTACGCCGGCGCATCCGTGGCGGTCAACGTGCCCTGCGCCGAGGCGGGGAGCGGGAGTGGCGAGCTGGGTGCGAGCCGCCGGCTGTTCGAGCTCGCGGCCATCGGGGTTCCCCAGGTGGCCGAGGAGCATCCCGACCTCCACCGGCACTTCCGCGAAGGCTCGGAGATCCTGGTGGCGCGGACCGCGACCGATCTGCGCTCCCTCACCGCCGAAGCCATCCACGACCGGGCATGGGCCGAGCAGGTGGCGGCGGGGGGGCGGCAGCGGGCGCTGAGCGAGCATACCTACATGCATCGGCTCTCGGCGCTGCTCGCCACGATGGTGGGCCAGCCTGCGATGTCGGGCGGATGGGGCGACTCAGGCTGACTCCCGCTCTCTGACTGTCCTCCCCGGCGGTAATCGCCCCGTCGCCAGAAACTCCCGGAACATCCGCACGTAGCCCTCCGCCATCACGTGATGGCTGAACCAGCGCTCAACCCGGGCCCGGCACGCGTCGGGCGCGATCCGGCCGAGCCCCGCGCGCAATGCCACCAGCTCGTCCACGCTTTCGCCCAGCGCGCCCACGTCGGGCGTCACGATTTCCGGCAGCGCCCCGCGACGGGTGCCCAGCACCGGCGTGCCGCTCGCCATCGCTTCGATGAGCGTGAGGCCGAACGGCTCGTCCCACAGCGCGGGCATCCAGAGGCAGTCCGCGCCGGCCAGGAGCTCGGCCTTGCGCTCGCCACCGACCTCGCCGGCGTAGCGGACACCGCGGCTCAACGATGGCCGCCATCCGCCCGCGAGCACGAGCCGGTGTCCCGTGCGCCGCGCGCCCTCGATTGCCCAGCGATGGCCTTTCACGCCATGCAGCCGCCCCAGGAACAGGTCGTAGCCTGCCTTGTCGCGCCGGAAACGGAATTCGCCCGGGTCGATGCCGTTGTACACGAAGGCGGTGCCGCCGTGGCGCTCGGCGTGGTTCCGGCTCAGGTACAGCGTGTTGGCGGCGCTCGCCGCGCCCGGCTTCCGGTTCCCATGCAGGCTGCGGATCCACGGGACGCCGGGCGAGCCGGCAAGCGGCACGTACGAGAGCAGCAGGTCGACCCCGTCCGGGAGGAGTGGCCGGAGATCGAGCGCCGCCTCGCGGCGCTGCGCCCGTGTGAGCGGGACGAGCGTCGCCTCGGGGACGTGCGAGCCCTCGCCGGCGATCAGCGTCACCCGGTGGCCCGCGTCGGCCAGCCCGCGCGCGAGGTAGACCGCGATCCGCTGTGTGCCTCCGTATTTCCGCACCGGCAGGCGGTCGCGGACGAACAGCGCGATGTGCATGGGGAAGGGAATCTAGGCATCTTCCTCCCGCCCCATGACCATGCGCGTGCTCAACGTCCTCCATCAAGGCGGAGGCGCCGGCTCCGTCACCTCGACCCTCCATCTCTCGCTCGGCGTGCAGCGGGCGGGCGTGGCGGTGCGCTTCGCGTGCCCGCCGCACTCCGAGGTGGAGGCACTGGCCCGGGCCGGCGGGCTCGAGGTCCACCCGCTGGACCTCCGCCCCGGCGAGCGCCGGGCCAACGCGGCCGCGTTGGCCGAGCTGCTCGCGCGGCATCCGGTCGAGCTCATCAACTCCCAGAGCGCTCGTGACCGGCAGGCGCTCACCTGGCTCGCCCTGCGCGGTGCGCTGCCCGCGCCGCTCGTGCTGACCAGGCGCCAGATGCCGCGCACCTTCATCGTGGAGAACTGGCTCTCGTCCCGCGCCGCCGCGCGGGTGGTCGCCGTAAGTCGGGCCGTCGCCGGCGCCTTGCGGCGGCGCGGAACGCCGGCGCGGAAGCTCGTCGTGATTCCCAACGGGCTGGTGACGGAACGGGTGGACGTCCCGGTGGATCCTGCCGGCGTGGAGCGTTGGCGTGAGCGGATCGGCTGGACGCCGGAGCAGCGGACCATCGGGATCGTCGCCCGGCCCAAGGACCAGGCCGTGGTGCTCGCGGCGCTGGCGCGGGTGCGCACTCCGGTGCGTCTCGTGCTGGCCGGAGTCGAGCCTGCAGGGACGCTGGGCGCGCTGGCGCGCAAGGTGCCTCGGCCGCACGCCGCGGTGTGCGTCCCGTTCGCCGCCGACATCCGGCCGCTCTATGAGCTGCTCGAGCTCGTCCTGCTCCCCTCGCGGGGGGAGGGCCTGTCGCAATCGCTGCTGGAGGCGATGGCGCTCGCGAAGCCGGTGATCGCCTCGGCGGCGGCCGGCAACCTGGATCTGGTGACCCCCGAAGCCGATGGCCTGCTCGTCCCGCCGCTCGATCCTGCCGCGTGGGCCTCGGCCATCGAGCGGCTGCTCGCCGATCCCGAGCTGGCGCTCCGCCTGGGCGCCGCCGCCCGACACACGGCGCGGGAGAAGTTCGCGCTCGAGCACACCATCCAGCGCACGCTCGGCCTCTACCGCGCGCTTGCTCTCGGCCCGCGGCCGCGGTGAGATTGCCGCATGGTCAAGGTCTCCGGCTTCACCATCGTCAGGAACGCGATCAAGCTGGACTTCCCGGTGGAGGCCAGCATTCGATCGATCCTGCCGGTGTGCGACGAGGTGGTCGTCAACGTCGGACGGTCGGAAGACGCGACGCTCGAGCTGGTGCGCTCGATCGCCGACCCCCGGATCCGGATCCTCGAGACCGAGTGGGACATGAGCCGGCGCAACACGGTGCTCGGGCACGAGACGCTCCGCGCCATGCGCGCCTGCGCTCACCCCTGGGGCGTCTACATCCAGGCAGATGAAGTGCTGCACGAGCGGGGGGCGGAGGCGCTCGCGGCCGCCATCCAGCGCCACGACGGCGACCCGCGGGTGGAGGGGCTGCTGGTGCGCTATCTCCATTTCTACGGCGGGTTCGATACGATCGCCACCCATCGCCGCTGGTATCGGCGCGAGGTGCGGGCGGTCCGACTGGACCCGGCGCTCGACATCCTGCCGTATCAGGGAGCCCAGGGTTTTCGCGTGGGGCCCGGGCACCGGAAGATCCGGGCGCGCCTCACCGACGCCGAGATGTTCCACTACGGCTGGGCACGGCCGGCCCAGGCGCTTCGGGAAAAGCGCGAGCTGGGCAAGACGATGTACCCCTGGCGCGCCGCCGACGAGCGCCAGCCGCTGCTCGCGTGGGTGCCGGGCATCCAGTCGTTCCGCGGGACCCATCCGGCCGTCGCGCGGGAG
>DATAHW010000100.1:0-20751 GCA_036262935.1 Gemmatimonadales bacterium
GCGCGCTCACAGCGCCGGCTGCGACACCGCCCCGCTGACCCGGGCGGAGCTCGAGACCCGGCGGATCGTGTCCGCCACGAAGCCCACGTCCTCCCGGCTCCCGATCACGAGCGGGGTACGCTGGTGCAGGTGCTCGGGCACGATATCGAGGATGCGGTTGAGTCCGTCGGTGGCGCTCCCCTCGGCCTGCTCCGCGATGAACGCCATCGGGCTGGCCTCGTACAGCAGCCGGAGCTTGCCGGCCGGGTTCCGGGTGTCCGCCGGATAGAGGAAGACGCCGCCGTTGATCAGGTTCCGGTGAAAGTCTCCCACGAGCGAGCCGATGTACCGGCTGTTCTTCGGCGCCAGGCCGTCGGGCATGTCGCCCTTGAGGCCGCGCACGGCGGCCTGCACCGCCCGGTCCCAGCGGCCGAAGTTGCTCTCGTTGACACTGTAGTAGGTGCCCACCCGCGGCGTGACGATCCGCTCGTGCGACAGGAGAAACTCGCCGATCGTGGGATCGAGGGTGAACCCGTGCGCCCCCTGCCCCGTCGTATACACCAGCATGGTGCTCGAGCCGTACATCACGTAGCCCGCGGCCACCTGGCGGCAGCCGGGCTGCAGCACGTCGGCCGCGGTGCCGCGTCCTTCCATGCTCACCCGGCGATAGATGCTGAAGATCGTGCCGACGGCGGCGTTCACGTCGATGTTGGAGGAGCCGTCCAGCGGATCGAACAGGACGGCGTACTTGCCGGCGGAGGACTCCGGCGGGACGGGGATGATATCCTCGTCCTCTTCCGAGCCCATCACACAGACCCGACCCGTGTGCTTCAGCGAGTTCTTGATGGTCTCGTTGGCGAGGACGTCCATCTTCTGCTGTTCCTCGCCCTGCACGTTCTGGGCGCCCTGCTTGCCCAGGATGTTGACCAGGCCCGCGCGCCGGATGGCCGCCGCGATGATCTTGGCCGCGAGGGCGATGTCGTACAGCAGATTCGACAGCTCCCCCGTGGCCTCGGGGTAGCGGTCCTCCTGATCGAGGATGAACCGCTCGATGGTCGTGACGGACGTCTGCACGAAGCCCCCGGGTGTCGGTGAGAGTGGGTTACCGCACGTCGTAGCTCGCTTCACCCGCCCGCGACCGCAGCGTCATGCGCCGGCCGTCGGTCAGCACGGTGATCGTTCCCTCGCGGTCGGTCCGGTGCACCGCGACTCCGTGCGCGGCCAGGCGGGCGAGCGTCGCCGGTGCGGGGTGCCCGTAGTCGTTCCGTCCCAGCGAGATCACCGCCGCCGTGGGCGCGAGCGCGTCGAGCCAGGCGTCGCCGGTGCTGCCGCGGCTGCCGTGGTGACCCACCTTGAGCAGGTCCACCCGCCTGAGCCGGCCGCGCATCGCCTCTTCGGCCGGGAAGCCGGCGTCGCCCGCGAACAGCGCCTGGAAATCACCGTACTCGACCAGGAGGACGACCGAATCCTCGTTCACGTCCTCGCCCCAGCCGGCCCAGCCCGGCACGGGGTGCAGCACCGTGAAGCGCACGCTGTCGAGCTCGAACCGCTCGCCGGCCCGCGCGGCGTGCCACGGCACACCGTCGTGGAGGAGCCGGCCGAGAAAGGCGGAGTAGCGTGGATCGGCGACATCGGCGCCGGGCTCCAGCACCAGCCCGGGTCGGAACTGGGTCATGACCGACGGGAGCCCGCCGAGATGGTCCGCGTGCGCGTGAGAGACCACCGCGAGCGACAGCGACCGCACGCCCTGCCGCTGGAGGAACGGCGCCACCACTCGCCGGCCCGCGTCGGCGCCCTCGCCGGCAGGGCCCGCGTCCACCAGGATCCAGTGGCCGCCCGGTGTCCGGATTGCCGCCGCATCCCCCTGGCCGACGTCCAGAAAATGTAACGCGAGGCTTCGGCTGCCGTCAGCGGCGCCGGCCAGCGGCGCCCGCGCCAGACCAAGCCACAGGACCGCGGTGACCGCCCAGCCGGCCCGGCGCCCGGCTTCCGGCAGGGTGTTCCGCGCCGCGGTCACCCACAACCCGGCCACGAGCGCCATCAGCCACGGCAGCACGGCCGCGACCTGGCCGGACTCGACCAGCGCGTGCCCGGCCGGCACCGCCGCGCCCGCCGTGGCCACCAGCTCGAGCAGGTGCAGCATGAGCCCGGCGCCCCCCGCGAACGCCCGAGCGAGCGGCGGGAGCAGCGGGTGGAAGAGGAGGCTCGCCAGCACGCCGGGCACCGCCACGGCGGCGATCGGGATGGCGGCGAAATTGAGCACGATGCCCACCGGCGCCACGGTCCCGAGCGCCCAGGCGGTGATCGGCGCGGTGGCGAGCGTGGCGCCGATGGAGGAGCCGAGCGTGCGCCAGCCGAAGCTCCGCCCGAGGGCGCCGTCGGTCCACCGGCTGAACCGCGTCGCGCCCCAGAGCGCGGCCGCCGAGAGCCAGCCGCCCAGGTCGAGCACCGCCCACGGGTCGAGCAGCAGCACCGCAAGACAGGTGGCGGCGAGGAGCTCTTCGGCGCGCACGTTCCGCTGCCGCAGGCGGCAGCGCGCGGCCACGACGGCGAGCGCCGCCGCGCGGGTGGCGGGCGCCGGCCAGCCGAGAAAGGCGACGTACGCCGTGCTGGTGAGCGCCGCGATCACCAGTGCGTGCTCCCGGCGCGCGCGGCACAGCCGGGCGACGAGGAACACCCACGCCCCGATCAGCCCCACGTGGAAACCGGAAATCGAAAGCAGGTGCACCAGCCCCGACTGCGCGAACCGGTCCTGCAGCGCGGGATCGATTCCCCCACGGCGCCCGAGCATGAGCGCATCCACCAGCGGGGCTCGCGCGCCGTAGAGCGAACGGCTGGCCGCTCCGAGCGCCGTCCTGAGCCGACCGCCGAGCGAGGGCGTACCCTCCGCCCGTCCGGCGCCGCTCACCACCAGCATCCCGCCGGGCCGGCCACCGGGCCCGGGACGCGGCACCCACGTGCCCTCGATCCGGCTGGTGTAGCCCCCGGCGATCGGCACGCCGGCCGGCCAGCGCGCGCCGACCTCACCGCCACACCCGGCGCCGACCGGCGCCACCTGGACTCGCCCGCCCTCCGCGACCACCGGCTCGAGCACGCGCACGGTGAGCCGCACCCGACCCGCCGGCAACCGCGCGGTGCAGCGGCCGGCCTCCGCCCCCTGGGCAAGCTCGCCGCTCAGCC
This sequence comes from Gemmatimonadales bacterium, assembly GCA_036262935.1. Taxonomy (GTDB): domain Bacteria; phylum Gemmatimonadota; class Gemmatimonadetes; order Gemmatimonadales; family GWC2-71-9; genus CAVVWJ01. Next base: position 3,160 of record DATAHW010000100.1, read on the forward strand.
GGCCGAACGTCGCGGCGGCGCCGAACAGCATTACGGCCGGTTGCCGCGTGGCCGCCGCCGCACCGAGAACCGCGAGCGTGCCGGCCGGGCCCCCGAAACGCAGAAGGCCGGTCGCGAGACCGGCCCCATAGCACAGCGTGAACAGGAGCGCCGGCCGCGATCTCACCGCGGCCGACGGCGGGTCAGGGCGCCCGGCCCGAGCTCCGCGACCCGCAGCGGGGCGCCTGCGAGATCTTCCGGAGCCCGTCCATCATGGCCACCTCGATGGCCGCGCGGCTCTGGTCCTTCTCCAGGCTCACCTCCGTGAGCACCGATCCCTGCCGGCTGGACACGTAGCGCGCCGGCACCCGGTTGAGGGTATACACCAGCGCGTCGTCGCGGCAGACATCGCAGCCGCAGAACTCCGGAAATCGGGGACGCAGCGACTCGTACGCGGCCTGCACGTGCTCCTCGACCACGTTGCGGATCACAGAACCGCCAGGGCCGGCGCGACCACCGCGCCCGTGAAGGTCGAGCCGGTGGTGCCGGTGAGCCGGGCGCGGTGATACTCGCCGGCGGCGCTGGCCGGCAGATCGAGCAGCACGAGCTGATTGGTGCGGGTGCGTCCGAGCATGAGATCGCCCCGGCGCGCAGGCCGCTCCACCAGCACTTCGTGCACCTGGCCCACCCGCGCCACGTTCTTCCGGCGCACGTTGGCGCGGACGACCTCGATGAGCCGGTCGAGCCGCGCCGAGGCCACGCCGGCGGGGACGTGGTCGCGCAGCCGGGCCGCGGGCGTGCCCTCGCGCACCGAGTACTTGAACGTGTAGGCATCGTCGAAATCGGCCTCGGTGACGAGGCTGAGCGTTTCCTCGAACTGCGCGTCGGTTTCGGCGGGAAAGCCGACGATGATGTCGGTGGAGAAGGTGATGCCCGGAACGGCGGCCCGGAGCTGCTCCATTACCTCCAGGTAGCGCGCCCGGGTGTAGCGGCGCAGCATGCGGCGCAGCACCGCGTCGGAGCCGCTCTGCACCGGCAGGTGCACGTGCTCGCAGACGGCGGGCGTCCGGGCCATGGCCTCGATGACCCGCGGGGTGAAGTCCGTGGGATACGGGCTGGTGAACCGGAGCCGCCGGACCCCGTCCACGCTCCCGACGGCGCGGAGCAGATCGGCGAAATCGTGGCGCCCGTCGTGGTAGCTGTTGACCGTCTGCCCCAGCAGCGTGACCTCGGAGGTGCCCTCCGCCGCGAGCGCCTGGACCTCGCCTACTACGTCTTCGAGCCGGCGGCTCCGCTCGGCGCCGCGGGTGTAGGGAACGATGCAGAATGTGCAGCGGTAATCGCAGCCCCGCTGTACCGTGACGAACGCGGTCGGACCCTTCTCCCGCACCGGCGGCACGTCCTCGTAGTGCTCCCACTCCCGGAAGCCGGTATCGGTGCTCCGCTGGCCGCCGGCCGCCAGGCCGATCAACTGATCCAGGTTCCGGTACGCGTCGGGGCCGACGACCAGGTCCACGCGCGGCACTCGCTCGAGCAGCGCCGGGCCCAGCCGCTGTGCCATGCAGCCCACCACGCCCAGCACGCCGCCGGGCCGCTTGTAGCGCTGCAGCTCGCCCATGCGGCCGATCACCCGCTGCTCGGCGTTGTCGCGCACCGCGCAGGTGTTCACCAGCATGACGTCGGCCTCGGCCGGATCGTCGGCGCGGGCGTAGCCCGCGCGGCCGAGGACACCGAACATCAGCTCGGTGTCGGCCACGTTCATCTGGCAGCCGTAGGTCTCGATATAGACGCGCTTGGCCATGCGCAAAGATACCCCGTCAGGGGCGGACCGTCACACCGACATTGACCAGAAAGGTCCGCTCGGAGAAGGCCCCCGCGGAGCGCCAGACGTGCTCCAGGCCCAGATCGATGCCGGCGCGATCCTGCGCGAACCGCAGCCCCGTGCCGGCCGAGATGCCGAACTCGTGCGGCTGCTCGCCGGGGACCAGCGGAAACGGCAGCCGACCGTACCGGGCACCGAAGCGAATCGCCCCGTTGCCGGGCCGCTTGGGGTTGGGCGTGTATTCGCCGCCGAACGCCAGCTCGAGCGTGTTGTCCGCCCCGGTGCCGCCCTGGGCCAGCAGGTCGCTGTTGGCGGCGGACCAGGTCCTCATCACGCCCTGGCCGGCCAGCTCGAGCCTGGGCCGGATGCGCCAGCGCACGCCCAGGCCGAAGGTGTACGGGAGGTCGATTCGGTCCACCCGTGCGGAGTCGCGGTCCACGTTGACGTGGCCGTCCGAGCGTGCCGTGGCGGCCACGCTGAAGGCGGGGCCGAAGTTGCGCACCACGCCGAGCGACACGCCGACCCCGGCATAGGAGAGCTCGGACTGCTGCCGCGATGCCTGGTAGCTCGTGTCCGCGAAGGTGCGGCGCGCGCTCAGCCGGGCGGAGCCGGTGATCACGTCGAACGAGCCGCCGACCACCCACGTGTCCTTGAACCGGTACGCGCCCGCCGCCTGCAGGTCGCTCAGGCCGCCGCGCGAGGCGAATGTGTCGCTCACGGGCACCGGTACCCCGCGGAGCGGGATCGTGTCCGCGCTCGCGAGCGTGAAGTCTCGGCTGGTGTAGTTCGAGAAGCTCACGCCGACCACGCCGGGCCGCTTCCCGATCGGGCCGGCGACGGAGAGATGGGGGAACCGGGTCTCCCGCAGCGACTGGCTCCCGGCCGGGTTCTCCACGTGGCGGAAGTCCTGCAGCGCGGCGAATCCCGCCGTCAGCGACGTCAAGCCGCCCAGCGCGGCGGGATTGAGGCTCGACATCGGGTCGAACATGGCGAACGCCCCTCCGCTCGAGAACGCGCGGGCGCTGATCGGGCGACCGGGCATCCCCAGCCCGCGCACGCCGAACTGGGACGACTGGGCCGACAGGGCGGCGGGCATCATCGCCAGCGCGAGAACGACGAGGGCTCGGCGCACTTACGGAGTCTCGAAGGGGAAGGAGCGCTGGTAGGTGATGCGGAGCCGCGGCGCGCCGATGGATGGCGAGCGGGTCGAGCCGAACACGGCACGGGTGAAGCTGGCCGCTTCCGGCCGAAGCGTGAGAAACAGCGACTGGGGACGGGCGCGCGAGGCCTGCCACGCCTGCACCATGCGGGTGACCTCCACCCGCACCGTATCCGTCTGGACCGCCGGGAGGGTGTCGAACTGGATGAACGTCGGGTCCACCGTGACGGGCGACTTGGCGCCGATGTCGCCGAGCACGAGCCGGGTGTCGAGCAGGGTCGGATCGGTCGGCAGCCCGAGGATCGGCCGTGCGGGCAGCAGCTCGAGCGTGGCCCGCACGACCGTCGCCGAGTCGAGGAATGCGTCCGGCAGGCCGAAGCGGATCAGTGCCCGGGAGGAGGGCTCGCCCCCCACCGTGAGCAGCGAGTCGACGGGGACGAGCGGGTCGCGGGTGACGAAGGTGTTGAACTCGGTGGCCCGGCTGAGCGACTGGTTCCGCACCAGCCCGGTGTCGGGGACGTCCACCGTGACGTAGCTGGTGAAGGTGGCGGCGTTGGCGCCCACGATCGAGCCGACCCGGATGCCGGTGGGCACGTCCGCCACGATCCGGAGCCCGATGGCGAGCACGCTGTCTCCGCCGGGCACGAGCCCCAGCCGGTCCGCGTCGGCGCCGCGCAGGACAGTGGTGATGGCGCCGCTGTTCACCGAGTCGGGCACGACGATGCTGTCGATCAGGGCGGAATCGGCCAGCAGCGGGTCCACGCTGGCGAACGTGGCGGTGCTGTCGATCGTGGGCGGCAGCCGGTAGAGAAACACCCTGAGCCCGTTCACGTTGGTGTCGCGGGCCACGAGGGTCAGACCGATCACCGCCGAATCCACCGTGTAGGTGCGCAGGGTGTCGCGGACCCTGACGGAGTCGGTGCGGGGGGCAAAGCGGTAGATCGCGCGGTCGTCGGATGCGGAAAAGCCGTCGGAGACGAGCAGCGCGACCCCGCCGCCCCTTCCCACGTAACCGGTGAAGCTGCTGTCACGGTTCGGCACCGCCGGCACGATCGTGTCGAACACCTGGGCCGAGCCGCCCGGACAGAGCTCGGGACATTCGGCGGGCGAGGTGAGCCGCTCCTGGCAGGCGGCCATGATCGCGGCGAGGCCCACGACGCCGCCTGCCCACCGCCAGCCACGTCCGCGGCGAGCCGTCACGCGAGCTGTTCCTTCCCGAACGCCGCCGGGAGCAGCTCCGTCACGGTCCAGCTCACCGTCCGCGCGCTGCCCACACTCTCGACTCGCAGATCGCCGCCGAACTCCGACAGCACCTGCCGGCAGGCGCCGCACGGCGCCGCCGGGGGGTCCGCATCGGAGACGACCACCGCCCGCCGGAATCGCCGCGCCCCCGCGGCCACCGCGGCGCAGACCGCGGCCCGCTCGGCGCAGATGGTGAGGCCGTAGGAAGCGTTCTCGACGTTGCAGGCCACGAACACGCGGCCGTCGTCCGCCTCGAGCGCGCAGCCGACCCGGAAGCGGGAGTACGGCGCGTAGGCTCGCTGCTGGACGGCGCGGGCCGCGTCAACCAGGGTGTCGGTCACTCCAGACCTCGGGCAGAAACGAAGTGCCCGCCAGGAGGGGCGGGACACCGAGGAAGTCGGCCACCGTCTGGCCGACGTCGGCGAAGGTGCGGCGCCGGCCAAGCGGCACCGGCCGGACTCGCGGGCCGGCGACCAGGACCGGCACGACTTCCCGCGAGTGATCGGTGGACGGAGTCGTCGGGTCGTTGCCGTGATCGGCGGTAAAGATAACGAGGTCCTCGTCCCGCACCGCCGCCAGCAGCCGCGGCAGCGCCCGGTCGAGCTCCAGCAGGCCCGCGTGGAAGCCGGGGACGTCGTTCCGGTGGCCCCAGCTCTGGTCGAACTCGATCACGTTGGCGAGCAGGAAGCCGGCGGGCATCGAGCCCAGCGCGGCCTCGATGAGATCGTACGCCTCGCCGTTCGTGGCGGTGTGGGTGCTGGCGATGCCTCGGCCGGCGAAGAGGTCGTCCACCTTTCCCACGCCGGTCGCCGGCACGCCGTGCTCCGCCAGGCGGTCGAGCAGCGTCGGGCCGGGCGGCGGGAGGCTGAAATCCTTCCGCCGGGGCGTGCGGACCCAGGCCCCCGACTCGCCGACGAACGGGCGGGCGATGACCCGCGAGACGCCGTGCTCGCCCCGCAGCAGCTCGCGCGCGGCGGCGCACGCGGCATACAGCTCGGCGAGCGGCACCGTGGCCTCGTGTGCCGCGACCTGGAAGACGCTGTCCGCCGAGGTGTAGACGATCCACTTCCCCGTCCGGCGGTGCTCCTCGCCGTACTCCTCCAGCACGCGCGTCCCCGAGGCCGGCTTGTTCGCGAGCACCCCTCGACCGGTGCGGCGCGCGAACTCCGCGATCACCTCCGGCGGAAACCCGTGCGGGTAGGTGGGAAACGGCGTGGCCAGCACCAGCCCGCAGAGCTCCCAGTGTCCGGTGGTGCTGTCCTTCCCCGCGCTCGCCGGCACGGCCACGCCGGACGCGGCGCGGGGCCGGGCCGCGGGAGCGACCCCGGCGAGCGGGGCGCAGGACCCGAGCCCCAGTGCCTCCAGGTGGGGTAGCGCCAGTCCGCCGACCGCGCGCGCAACATTGCCGAGCGTGTTGCTCCCGCTGTCACCGTACGCGGCCGTGTCGGGCGCCGGCCCGATCCCGAGCCCGTCGAGTACGATGATCGCGGCTCGGCGGGTCACGCGCGCCGGGCGGTCTGCACGAAGTGGAAGCGGAGCCCGGTGAGCGCCTGGTCCAGGAGCTGGCGCTCGTCCGGATCGAGCCGGCCCTCGGTCTTGTCCGCGAGCATGCCCAGGGTATCGATGAGCGTCTGCGCCAGCGCCCGTGCATCGCCCGTATCTTCCGCGCCGGGCGGCAGCGAGCCGGACAATGCGGCCTCCGCCTGGTGGGCCAGCCCGAGCACGAGGGATGCGAAGTGGCGGTTCATGCCTCTCCTCCGTACCGGCGCGGCACGCGGGCGCCGAGCGCCGTCAGCATTTCGTAGGCGATCGTGCCCGCGGCCGCCGCCTGCTGGTCGAGGGTGACGCGCCCGCCGAAGGCCGTCACTACATCCCCCGGGACCACCGGCGCGTCGCCGGCGTCCACCATGGTCATGTCCATCGTCACCCGGCCCACCACCGGCACCAGCGCCCCGGCGAGCTCGACCAGCCGCGGCGGCAGTGCCGGGCACTGCTCGCGCGCCGCGCGGAGGAACCCGTCGCCGTAGCCCAGCGCGAGCGTGGCGACGGTCGTCGCCCGCGCGGCGTGCCAGGTGGCGCCGTAGCTCACCGGATCACCCGCGGCCACCCGGCGGGCGGCCACCACGCGCGCGCGCAGCGCGGCGACCGGCAGCGGGGCCGTCGCGCCCGCGCCGCCGCCGTAGAGAAAGATGCCTGGCCGGATGAGATCGCCGGCGTAGGCCCGGCCGCAGAGGGCGCCCGCGCTGTTGGCCGCGTGCAGGAGCCCCGGGCGGCGTGGCAGCGCGGCGACCACATCGCGGAGCCGCTCCCATTGCAGCGCGGCGGAGGCGGGGTCCGAGTCGGCGCTGTGGAAGTGGGTGTAGACCCCTTCCCAGCCCGGCGCCTCGCGGAGGAGCTCGGTGGCGGCAGCGAGCGCGTGCGCGTCGTTCCAGCGGAACCCGGCGCGCGCCATCCCGGTGTCGATCTCCAGGTGAAACGGACGCGCCGACCGGCCGCACCAGGCGGCGAGCGCCCGGGGGTCGCCGATGCTCGGGCGAAGATCGTGCGCGAGGTGCGCATCGATCGCACCGGCCAGCAGCGGACTCGTCACCAGCAGCGGCCGGCCGATCCCTGCCGAGCGGAGCGCCGCCCCCTCCTCCACCGACGCCACACCGTAGCCCCACGGCTCCAGCGGTTCGAGCGCGCGCGCCACGGGAATGGCGCCGAGTCCGTAGCCGTTAGCTTTGACCATCGGCAGCAGGCGGCTCCCGGTGAGGCCGGACAGCGTGCGCGCGTTGGCCACGAGGGCGCCCAGGTCCACATCCACCCAGGCTCGGGCCTTGTCGAGGGTAAAGGTCATGGTGAGCCGGCGGTATCATATTTCTGGCGAGGTATGAATGCAAGACGATTCCGCGCTGGGACGGGCCATGGCGATGGTGCGCGATCTCCGGGCCCGCTGCCCGTGGGACCGGGCCCAGACCCGCGAGACGCTGCGGCCGTATCTGGTCGAGGAGGCGCTCGAGCTCGATCACGCGCTTGGCGAAGAGGCGACGGAGCCGATCCGCGACGAGCTGAGCGACCTCCTGCTGCACCTGGCCTTCCAGTTGGTCATCGCGGAGGAGCGCGGCGATTTCGCTCCGGGCGACGTGGCGGCGGGTCTCGAAGCCAAGATGCGCCGCCGCCACCCGCACCTCTTCGACCTGGGCGACGCGGAGCCCTGGGAGCGCATCAAGCGGCGGGAGCGCGGGGGCCGGACGCTGGCGGGAATCACCCCGACGCTCCCGCCGCTGCTCATGGCCTATCGGCTGCAGGAGCGGGCCGCCTCGGTCGGGTTCGACTGGCCGGATGTCGAGGGTCCGATGGACAAGGTGCGCGAGGAGCTGGCCGAGGTGAAGGCGGAGCTCGCGCACCGGAACCCCGCCCCGCCACCCGCCACGCCCGATGACGCGCTGATCGGAGAGATCGGCGATCTGCTGTTCGCGGTGGTCAACCTGGCCCGCAAGGCCGGCGTGCAGCCCGGGCCGGCACTCGACCGCGCCAACCGCAAGTTCCGCGACCGGTTCGAAGCCATCGAGCGCCTGGCGGACGCCCGCGGCCTGGACCTGCACGGGGCGGGGCTGGAGGTGCTGGACGGGTTGTGGGAGGAGGTGAAGGCGGAAGGGCGGAAGGATGGAAAGACGGGATGACGGGAGGACGGAAGGACGGAAGGGCGGAAAGCGGCGCGCACCCTCGCGCTGTCATCCCGAGCGCACGCGAGGGATCTACTAACCCGGGGCTCGAGCTCGATCGGGCAAGATCCCTCGCGTGCGCTCGGGATGACAGCCCCGCCCGAATGCGACCTTCCGTCCTTCCGTCCTTCCGTCTTCCCCCTACGGATACAACCGATGTATCTGCCTCGGAAATGCGATCGCCTCCCGGATGTGAGGGAGCCCCGCAATCCACGCCACCGTCCGCTCGATCCCCAGCCCGAAGCCCGAGTGGACGAACGTGCCGTACTTCCGGAGGTCCAGGTACCAGCGATACGCCTCGGGGTCGAGTCCCTGCTCCACGATCCGGGCCAGCAGCGTGTCGTGGTCGTCCTCGCGCTGGGAGCCGCCGATGATCTCGCCGTAGCCTTCGGGCGCCAGGCAGTCGTTGTTGAGCACGGTCCGTGGGTCGGCCGGATTCCGCTTCATGTAGAAGGCCTTGACCTCCTTCGGATAATCGTGGACGAATACCGGCCGGTCGTATTCCCGGGCCAGCAGCGTCTCGTCGTCGCCGCCGAGGTCCCTGCCCCACGTGATGTCCGAGCCCAACTGGTTGAGGCGCGCCACGGCGTCGGTGTAGGAGATGCGGGGGAACGGGGCCACGACGCGCTCGAGCGGCGCCGTGTCGCGCTCGAGCTCGGCGAGCTCGCTCTTGCGCCGTTCCAGCACCCGTGCCACGATGTAGCTCACGAATGATTCCTGCAGCCGCATGTTGGCGTCCGAGTCGTTGAACGCCACCTCGGGCTCCACCATCCAGAACTCGGTCAGGTGGCGCCGGGTCTTCGACTTCTCCGCCCGAAAGGTAGGCCCGAAGCAGTAGACCTTGCCGAGCGCCGCGGCCGCCGCCTCGACGTAGAGCTGGCCGGTCTGCGCCAGATAGGCCTTCCCCAGGTCGAAGTAGTCGGTGGCGAACAGGTGGCCCGCCTCCTCGCCGATCGCCCCCGTCAGGATCGGCGTGTCCACCAGGGTGAAGCCCTCCTGGTAGAAGTAGTCCCGGATCGCCTGCTCCACCTCGTGGCGCACCCGCGCAATGGCCGCCTGGCGGCCGGTACGGAGCCAGAGGTGTCTATGTTCGAAGAGGAACGTCGTCCCATGCTCTTTGGGGGAGATCGGGTAGTCGGGGCTGGCGCCCAGCGGCTCCAGCGCCGTCACCGACAGCTCGACCCCGCCGGGAGAGCGCGGATCGTCCCGCACCGTCCCCGTCATCGCGACGCTGGCTTCCTGCGTGAGCGCGCCGAACGCCGCCCACGTCGCTTCCGACACCTCTTTCCTGGACAGGACCCCTTGCACGCTGCCCGTGCCATCGCGCAGCACCAGGAAAGCGATCTTCCCGCTCGACCGGGTCGTGACGACCCAGCCGCGCAGAGTGACCGTTTCGCCCACGTGCCCGCGCAGCTCGCTGATCTGGACCGCCGCCATGCCTGTGCCGTTGTGAGAAGGGGGATGTCGCAGGGAGCGTTGAGTCTAGCCGTCCTCCTGGGGAGCGTCAACGCGGCATGCTCATCGGGCTCGGCGTCGGCCGCGGGGGCCGCCGCCCTCGCGCCCGGGCCGGAGCCCGCGGGAGCGCCGTTGCAGGTGTGGCAGGCCCGGGCCGGCCGGCGCTTCACCGGCCGGATGGTGGTGGCCGGCGAGACGGTCTACGGCGCCGGGCTCGACCGGAAGGTGTACGCCATCGATCTTGCCAGTGGCCGGACCCGCTGGTCGTCCCGTCTGGGCGGACTCATCGGCGGCGGCGTGCTGGTGGCGGGTGACACCGTCTATGCCGCGAGCTCGCGGCCGGAAGGGCGGCTCTATGCGCTGGACGCGCGGACGGGCCACCGCTTCTGGCGCACCGCCACGGGCCCGGTCGGCGCGCCGCTCGCTCTCGTGCACGGCGTGCTCGTGGCCGAGACGCAGCACGGCGAGATCCTGGGGCTCGATCCGTCCACCGGCAAGGTGCGCTGGCGCCGGAAACTCGGCGTCGCCCGCATCGCGGCCGCCGCGGCCGACAGCGGCGCCTTCATCGTGGCGACCGTGGACTCGCTCTATCGCGTGCGCGCGGCCGACGGCAAGGTGTCGCGCCGGGCGGCCTCGCCCGGATCCATCGTGTCCGACTGGGTCCGCCAAGGCCCGATGCTCGTGGCCGGCACGGCTGACTCCCTGATCGTTGCCATCGCGCCGGCTGACCTTCGCCCCCGCTGGCGCGTGGCCCTCGACGCACCCGTGCTCGACTCGCCCGCCGCGGAGGGCGACAGCGTGTTCGCGGCCAGCCGCCGGGGAACCCTCTACCGCATCACCGTCACAGGCGACACGGCGGCCACAGCCGCGCCACTGGCCGAGCTCGACTGGCCCGTGACCGCGCCGGTCACGGTCCACGGCGGCCTCATCCTTCTCGGTGGTGCCGACGGGGTGCTGCGCGCATTGCGCCCCGACGGCGGCGAGGCGTGGCGGGTCCAGCTCCGCTGGCCCATCGAGCTGGCCCCACTCCCGCTCGCCGACGGGCTCCTCGCTGTCGGCGGCAACGGTGACCTGCACCGGTACCGGCGATGATCCGCCTTTCGGCCCTCGTGTTCGCCCTCCTGCTGGCCGCGACGCCCGCGCGCGCCCAGGACGCGCATCCGCTCATCAAGTACGGCAAGTGGGCGCTGGCCGCGGGCGCCCTCGGCATGAACTACCTGGCCGCGCGAGCCCACGACCGCGCGGACGAGCAGTTCGACGCGCTCGAATCCCGCTGCCGTGCCGACCATGCCCTGTGCAATCTCGACGGCTCCGGCCACTACGCCGACGCCTCTTCGGAGGCGCTGTTCCAGCAATCGCTGCGCTACGATCGCCAGGCCCGGCACTGGCTCTTCGGCGGCGAGTCCGCCCTCCTCGGCGCCGCCGCGATGTTCGTCTGGGAGCTCACCCGCCACACCCAGAAGCCCGACAACATCCCCTTCGAGCCCGAGGTGCGGAGCCTCCAGCGGGCGACGGGAGTGGGGGTGAGGATTGGGTTTTGAAGGACGGAAAGATGGAAGGACGGAAGGACGGAAGGGGGGTGCGGGCACCGGCACTGACATCCCGGGCGGAGTGAGGGATCTGCTTATCTGCACTTCGAACTCGGCCCTGCAAGATCCCTCGCTGCGCTCGGGATGACAGTGCCGCCCGGGATGACGGCTCCGCAGCTGATTAATGTCCCCGGCCGGCATTACAGTCGCGGCCCGAAGGGCACCCCCCGCGTTCGCTGTAGCCGCCGATCTACCGACCGACCGACCGCCCGACCGCGCGACCGCCCGTCGCCCCCCCTCACCCCACCCGAAACAACTCCACCGCCCGCGGATACCGCGCCACCGCCCGCTCCCGGAGTCGCTGGTTCTCGGGGCGCTGCAGGGCCGGATCGGCGCCGATGAGGTCGATCGCGAGCCGGCGCGCTCGCGCCAGCAGGTCGGCGTCGGCCGGGAGGCGGGCGTGGCGCACCTCGAACCCGCCGCTCTGCCGAGCTCCGATCAGATCCCCCATCCCACGCTCTTCCAGGTCGAGTTCGGCGATCTTGAACCCGTCGTCCGTGGCCGCGAAGGCGTGGAGCCGGTCGGCCGCGGGGCCCTCGGGCAGGAGGACGCAGAAGCTTTCCTCCTCGCCCCGGCCGATCCGTCCGCGAAGCTGGTGGAGCTGTGCCAGCCCGAATCGCTCGGGGTGCTCGATGAGCATGAGGCTGGCGTTGGGGACGTCGATGCCGACCTCGATGACGGTGGTGGCCACGAGCACGTGCACTTCGCCCGCGCGGAACCGGCGCATCACGTCGTCCCGGTCGTCAGCCTTGAGCCGGCCGTGGATCAGCCCGACGCGGAGTTCCGGCCAGCGGGCCGCGAGGCTCTGCGCCATGGTCGTGGCCGCGCGGAGGTCGGCCCGCTCCGACTCCTCGATCACCGGCAGCACTACGTACGCCTGCCTCCCCTTGCCGCACTCCGCGCGGACGAACTCCAGCACGCGCTCGCGCTGCGCGCCGGTGCGTACCGCGGTCCGGATCGTGCCGCGCCCGGGCGGCCGCTGCCGGAGGGTGGAGACGTCGAGGTCGCCGTAGAGCGTGAGGGCAAGCGAGCGGGGAATCGGCGTGGCCGTGAGCAGCAGCACGTCGGGCGCCGCCCCTTTCCCGATCAGAGCCGCGCGCTGCTCGACGCCGAACCGGTGCTGCTCGTCGATCACGACCAGCCCGAGCCGATGAAACGATACGCTCTCCTGCATCAGCGCGTGGGTGCCCACGGCGAGCCGCGCCTGCCCGGTGGCCAGGCGCGCGCGGATCGCCTGCTTCTCGCCCGCCGTCTGCCGCCCCAGCAGCAGCTCCGGCCTGAGCGCGAGCGGGGCGAGCAGCCCTTCGAGCGTCGCGGCGTGCTGCTCGGCGAGCAGCTCGGTCGGCGCCATCAGCGCGGCCTGGTAGTCGTTCTCGACCGCGAGCAGCATCGCGAACAGCGCGACGACCGTCTTTCCGGTTCCCACGTCGCCCATGAGCAGCCGGTGCATCCGGTCGGGCGCCGTCATGTCGGCAGTGATCTCCCTGGCCGCGCGGTGCTGGTCATCCGTGAGCTCCCAGGGAAGCGACTCGCGGAGTCGGGTGGTCAGGTCGCGCCGGACGGTGAAGGCCACGCCGCTCCGACTGCGCTTGGCCACGGCGCGGGCGCGGATCAGCATGAGCTGCAGGTCCAGGAGCTCGTCGAACGCGAGCCGCCGGCGGCCCAGCTCCGCCTCCGCCCCGCTGGCCGGACGATGCACGGCACGGAGCGCGTCCGGGAGCGCCGGCAGCCCGAGCGAGCGGCGGATCGCCTCCGGCAGAACGTCCTCCGAGAGCGCGATCAGCGCGTCGAGGTGCCGGTCCACCAGGCCGCGAATGACCTTGTGACTCAGCCCTTCGGTGGCCGGGTACACGGGCAGCACCTTGCCCCCGGCGAGCGGCTCCCCGTCCGCGCCAGCGTCCGCCCCCGCGTCCGCGTCCGCGTCGGCCAGGATGACGAACTCGCGTGGGGCCATCTGGCGGCCGTGATAGAAGCGCACGGGCCCCGAGACCAGCAGCGTCTGGCCTACCGCGATGCTGCGGTCGAGAAACGCCTGGCCCGGCCACACGCACTCGAGCACGCCGCTCTCGTCCCGGAGCACGGCGTGAAAGATCCGGAGGCCGCGCCGCGTCGGGACGACGCCCTTGGCCACCACTCGGCCGACGCACGCCACTTCCTGCCCCACCTCCGCGCGGACGAGGGGGGTGACGGTGGACGCGTCGATGTAGCGATGGGGCAGGTGCCAGAGCAGATCCCGGGCAGTCCGAATGCCGAGCCGCTCGAGCTGCTCCGCCCGCCGCTCGCCGATGCCCTTCAGGAACTTGACGGGCGTGTCGAGGCGGAGAGCGCCGCTGGCGCGGCTGGCAGATTTGGAAGGGCGGGAGGCGGTCACTTGATAAGTAGGGGGCCGGAGCGGCGCCGGTACCCGTGCGGAGGCCTATTCACCACAGAGGCACAGAGGGCACGGCGGCGGTGTGGGGCACGGAGCCACCGGAAAGCGGGGCCACCAGTCCTACGTTGTTGGTGTTATCCGGGTCCAAGGTGTCCTCCCGGTGTGGGACCCCTCCGTGCCCTCCGTGTCTCTGTGGTGAATAGGGCAACGATCTCAGCCCGGCCCCTCCGCCAGCAGATGCGCCGCGAACCGCTGGGGGTCGAACGGCTCGAGATCATCCACCCCCTCGCCCACACCGAGAAAGCGGATCGGAAGATCGAGCTCCCGCCGGAGCGCCGCCACGGCCCCGCCGCGGGCGCTGCCGTCGAGCTTGGTGACCACGATGCCCGTGGGGCTCACCGCCTGAGCGAACAGCCTACCCTGCTGCACGGCGTTCTGGCCCACCGTGCCGTCGAGAACCAGCAGCGTCTCGTGGGGCGCACCCGGCAGCCGGCGCCCCGCGACGCGAACCACTTTCCGCAGCTCGTCCATCAGGCCTTCCTGCGTGTGCAGCCGGCCCGCGGTGTCCACGATGACGGTGTCCAGCCCGCGCGACCCGGCCGCGTCGATGGCGTTGTACACCACCGACGCCGGATCGCCGCCCGGCTCGCCCGCGACGCATGGGATGTCGAGCCGGCCGGCCCAGATCTGAAGCTGCGCGATGGCGCCGGCGCGGTAGGTGTCGGCCGCGGCGAGCAGCACTTTTCGGCCCTCGCGCTGGAGCACCCGCGCGAGCTTGGCGGCGGTGGTGGTTTTCCCCGTGCCGTTGACCCCCACCATCAGTACCACCGTCGGCCCCGGATCCGCCCGGGCGATGGTCCCGGGATCGGCCCGCCCGTTGAGCAGTGCCGCGAGGCGGCCCTCCAGGGCATTCCGGAGATCGGCCTCGGTCTTGAGCTTGCCCCGCCGCACTTCGTCCTCGAGCGCCTGGGTGAGCTCCACCGTGTTGGCGACGCCGAAGTCAGCCTCGATGAGCACCCGCTCCATGTTCTCGAGGTCTTCCGCTTTGAGCCCCCGCATCAGCGCGCCCACGTCCGTCAAGGCGATGCGCTTGATGCGCCCCCAGAGACTCTCCTTCCGGTCCATCAATCGGCGATTGGCCATCCCCGAATTTACACCGCTTCGGACGCCCTAGGCGAAGGCTGCGCAAGCCGGTGTGATACCGATCGCGGTCGTCCCGGTCGTGGTCATCCTGATCGCGGTCAGCCCGAACGTGGTCAGCCCGAACGTGGTCAGCGGTGGCGGTCATCCGGTCGCAGTCATACGGTGGCGGTCATCCGGTCGCCCTCATCCGGTCACCCTCATCCGGTGGCGGTCATCCGGTGGCTGTCATCCCGAGCGCAGCGAGGGATCTTGGCCGGGAGTGGGTCGAGCGTGGCCGGCAAGATCCCTCGCTCCGCTCGGGATGACAACTTCCTCCGCTCGGGATGACAGCTCCCCTCCGCTCGGGACGACAGCTCCCATCCGCTCGGGACGACAGCTCCCATCCGCTCGGGACGACAGCTCCCATCCGCTCGGGACAACAGCTCCCATCCGCTCGGGACAACAGCTCCCATCCGCTCGGGACGACAGCTCGCGCGCGCCCGCGAGCACACCGCGCCACAGCGTTGACGATACGCAGCGCTCCCCGACGTGCGCCCACCTGTTCAGCGCAGCCCCAGCCGTCTTCGCGCAATCCACTCGCCCGCGAGGCCCGCAACGCAGAGCCCGAACAGCCACACCCAGTCGCGCGCACCGCGCCGGCGGCCCTGAACTGGCGCGCGCCCCTCGTGCGCCCTGAGCGTCACCGGGTGCGGGAGGAGCTCGTCCGAGAACTGCTCGACGGCCACCGTGCCGCCGCCGCCCCCCGCCAGCCGGTAGCGGTACTCGCCGGGCGGGAGGCGAACGCTCGCGCGCCCCGCGCCGTCGAAGCGCAGCGTGTCCGCGCGGCTCGTCTCCACACGGCTCGTGTCCGCGCGGCTGCTGTCCGCGTGCCTCGTCCCCCAGCCGCTCCAGGTGATGCCCAGCGCCGAGGCCGGGCCGGAGCCCGTCCATTCGAACACGATCGGCTGCCCGTTTTCCACCACCGGCCGAACCGGCCGCGCGGAGCCCCGGGCCGAGTCGGCGCCGCTCAGGAGCCAGCTTGCCGTGGCCGCCACCCAGCTCCGGTAGGTCTGCTCGCTCGCCCCGCCACGGAAGGCCCAGCGCCAGAGGCCGCCCACCGCCACGATCACCCGGCGCACCCGTCCCGTCTCGCGGCCGATCACCGCGGGACGTTGCGCCCCGCGCCGGGCGAGCTGGGCGGAGAGCGCCGTCCAGTCACCCGCGGCGGGCGTCACCGGGTCGAGCTGCACCATCGGCGCAAACGAGTCGACCGGCTGCCCGAGAAACGCGCCGGCCAGCGGAGAGGCCTCGGCCGTCTTGAGATACCAATCGCCGGCCAGCGCGCCGGTGTCCGATGCGGCCGTCCAGCTCCATACCCCGCGCGCGGCCGTTCCCTCAGCGAGGCCTTCGACGCGACCCATCTCGATCAGCAGGTCGGCCCGCCGGGCGGCTTGGCGCACGCTCTCCAGCGGAACGACCGAGAGATCGGCCATCGAGCGCCACCTATTGGGCTCGAGCCGGACGAATCCACGCACCGGTAGCTGGGCCACGTCCCGCAGCGTGCGATAGAGAAACCGGCCGTCCCAGTCCGCGGACCCGGCGAGGAGGACCACGCCTGGTGTCGGCGCCACCGTCACCACGTGCAGCCGCACGTCCGTTCGCGGCTCCGCGTCGTTCGCCTCCAGGAGCCCGACCCGGAGAACGTGCTCGCCCGGGCCCAGGGCCGATGAGCCGAAGGCGAGCCGGCCGCGTGCGCTCCCGTTCCGGAGGCGCAGCACGCGGCGCGCGAGCCGCTTGCCGCGGAGCATTACCCCCAGGGTCACGCTGTCGGCCGTGGCGCCGCCGGTGGCCTCCGCCTCGACCTCGAGCGCGATCGTGTCCCCCGCGGTGACGCGCGCGGGACCGGTGACGCGCGTGAGTGCCAGATCCGGCCGCGCTGGACGCGGGAAGAGCCGCACGCTCACCCGCGCGAGCAGGTCGGCCGGGATGTCGGGCACGTCCTCGATCTCGCCGTCCGTCACCACGATGACCGGCCGGTCCGACGCGGCCGCCGCTGCCAGCGCCGGGGCGAGCAGCGACCGGCCGCTGGTCGGCAGGGTATCGCCGGCGGCCCGCTCGTCGCCGAACCGGCGCACGTCGCCCCACCGCGCGGCGGAATCGCGAGCCACGACCCATGGGCCGCCCGGCGGCGACATGCTGAGCGACGCGTCGAGCAGCACGAGCGGCCGGCGGGGCGGGCCCGCCACGGGACAGCTCACGTTGAGGAGGAGCAGGCCGAGCGCCGACCAGGCCAGCGCCCGGCAGAGGAGGGCGAACCAGCCTCGGCGTCCGGTGCGCTCGACCCGGAGGTAGGCGAACGCGGCCAGCGCCACGGCGAGCACGACGACGAGAAGCGCCGGCAGCATCAGCCCTCCGGCGTCGCGGCCGCGGCGGCGAGTGCCTCGCGGAGCTCGACCCGCCCCGCGTACAGCGCGCGGCCCACGATCACTCCGGCGAGCCCCGCCTCGCGGGCGGCGACGATGTCCTCCACCCCCGACACGCCGCCGCTCGCGATCACACCCGCGCCGAGCGCCTGCAGCCTGCGCGCGCCGTCGAGGTCGGGTCCGGTGAGCATCCCGTCGCGGGCGACGTCGGTGTAGACCAGCGTATGTACGCCGTCGGCCACGACTCGTCGCGCGAGCGCCTCCGCGGACAGCGCGGAGCGCTCGGTCCAGCCCCGAACGGCGACGAGACCATCCCGGGCGTCGATCCCCACGGCGATTCGTTCCGGCCCTTCCAGCGCGAGCATCGCCGGTACGACGGCCGGGTCCAGGGCCGCCGCCGTGCCGATCACCACCCGGCTCACGCCGGGCGCGAGTGCCGTCCGCGCCAGCTCCACGCTCCGGAGCCCCCCGCCGAGCTGCACCTGGACCCGCCTGCCCACCCGCGCGGCGATCCCCCGAACGACCGCCGCATTGTCGCCCTCGCCGAAGGCGCGGTCGAGATCCACCACATGGATCCACTGGGCGCCCAGCGCGGCGAACCCCTCGGCCACCGCCACGGGATCGTCCCCATAAACAGTTTGCCGCGTCGCCTCGCCCTGGCTGAGGCGAACGACGCGGCCATGTCGAATGTCGATGGCGGGAAAGAGGTCCACTACGGGAGCG
>DATAHW010000101.1:0-2440 GCA_036262935.1 Gemmatimonadales bacterium
CGCGCCGGCCTGATGCTGCGTTACGCCGATCGGCTCGACGTGGTGCCGGTCGCCGGCGGGCGCCGGGGCGCCAGCCCCTTCTTCTCGCCGGACGGCCGCTGGCTCGGCTTCCAGGTGGGCGCGAGCCTGACCAGGGTTCCGCTCGCGGGCGGCGCGGCGGTCACGATCTGTGATTCGTGTCCCGGCTTCGGCTACACGTGGGGCAGCGACGACACCGTTCGCTATCACACGGCGCCGCCCGACAACGGGAGAGCGCGAGTGCTGATGGCGGTCTCCGCCCAGGGCGGTCGGCCGCACGAATTTGCCCGGCCCGATTCTGCGTCCGGAGAGGCATTCCGTACCCCCATCCTCCTGCCGGGCCGCCGCACGGTCCTGTTCTCGATCTACAAAGGCGCGGCCAGCACGCTGGGAGCGATGGATCTCCGCACCCACGCGATCACCCGGTTCGATCAGCCCGGCTTCGGGCCGCAGTGGGTGGATGACGGATTCGTCGTCCTGGGCAACCCGGACGGAACCCTGATCGCGCTGCCGTTCGACCCGGACAAGGTGAAACCCACCGGTCCGCCGGTGACGATCGCGCGCGACGCCTCGCAGCCGGACCCCTATTCCACCCGGGCCGCGGTATCGGCCGGCGGATCGATCGTCTATCCGCGGGCCGGCGGCGGCGCGCCGCGGCGCCTGATGCTGGTCTCGCGCTCGGGGCAGGCAACCCCGCTCACGCCCGACCCGAAAGCGTACGCGAACCCGCGCTTCTCTCCCGACGGCCGTCGGCTCGCGGTCTACATCGCCGACCCGATCATTTCCAGCCGCGATGTGTGGGTACTCGACATCGGCCAGCGGGTGTGGTCGCGCCTCACCACCAACGGCATCAGCGACAAGCCCATCTGGACGCCGGACGGGCGCCGCGTGGTGTACTCCAGCAACGATGACCTGTGGTGGATCGCGGCCGACGGAAGCGCGCGCCCCGAGAGCCTGCTGGTGGCCGCGGGGAGCCACTTCGCCGGCGGCATCACGCCCGACGGCCGCACGGTCGTCTTTCAGGAGACGGGCAGCGTGTCGAACGGCATCCGGACCCTGTCCCTCGACTCCGCACCCCTGGCACGAACCATCATGCCTGCGGCCTTCGAGGAGTCCGCGCCCGCGCTCTCGCCCGACGGACACTGGCTGGCGTACCAATCCGACCAGACGGGGCAGACAGAAGTCTACGTCCAATCCTATCCGGCGCCCGGGGCCCGGGTTCCCGTATCTCTCGAGGGGGGCAGCGAGCCGGCCTGGGCCCACAGCGGCCGGGAGCTGTTCTATCGGGTGGGGGACAGCCTGATGGCCGCGTCGGTGACGATGGCACCCGCGTTTGCGGTGACCGGGCGGCGCCGGCTGTTCGCCGGCCCGTTCCTGAGCGGTGGGGCCTTCCGCGAATACGACGTGGCCCCGGACGATCAGCACTTCGTGATGATCAGCGGCGGGACGGCGCAGTCCATCCTGCTCGGTGCGCAGAACGTGTTTCAGCGATTGATGTACGAGCGGCGGCAGCAGCGGTAAGGGCGACAGCCTACTCGTCCGGCCGGGTCGGATCGTCCGGTTCCAGACCCGGTTTCGTCGCCCCGAAGTGGTCCGGCAGGTCCTCACCGCTGAACCCGCTGGTGAAGCTCTCCTCGATTTCCGGCAGCATCGTCGCGTTCCAGTCGAACCACTCACGCGCCAGCCGCCGGTAGTCGTCCTTCCGGCGGTGCTTCAAATTGGCGCGCTCCAGCGGGTCGGCCACGACGTCGAAGAGAAACGTGTGGTCGAGGATCTTGAGGAACTTGAGATCGCCGTCGCGCATGGCCCGCTGGGCCCGGGCCTTGTAGCGCCAGTACAGTTTTCGCGGAACCGACGGGGCGCTCCCGGTAAGCGCCGGCAGCAGGTTCATGCCATCGGTCGGATAGGCCGGATCGGGCGTGGTACCGGCCGCGGCGAGCAGAGTCGGAAGCCAGTCCATGCTGATCGCGACCTGATCGGTCGTCCGTCCCCGTGGAATCCCGGCGGGCCACGAGATCACCGACGGGATGCGCAGGCCCCCTTCCAGCAGCTCGGTCTTCTTGCCCGTGAACGGCCAGGTGTCGGCGAAGCGCTCGCCGCCGTTGTCGCTGGTGAAGATGACGATCGTGTTGTGGGTCAGGCCTCTGGCCTGCAACGCCTCCAGCACGCGTCCGATCTGCAGGTCCATCGCCTCGATCATCCGCTGGTAGGTTCGCTGCGAACCGCCATCCACATCGAACAGGCCTTTGCCGGCTGCGCGCAGGCGCTCCGACTCGGCTTCATCACCCGGGGCCTCCCACGGCCAGTGCGGCGCGCTGAAATGGAGGCTGATCATGAACGGCCGGCCGGACTTCGCGTACCCGTTCACCACATCGACCGCCCGGCTCCCGAGCAGCTCCGTCAGATATCCCGACTGATGGAG
>DATAHW010000102.1:0-30397 GCA_036262935.1 Gemmatimonadales bacterium
GTTCGCCGGTCCGTCCCGCCGGCCCGCCCGCCCGCCCGCCCGCCCGCCCGCCCGCCCGCCCGCCCGCCCGCCCGCCCGCCCGCCTGCCCGCCTGCCCGCCTGCCCGCCTGCCCGCCCTAGTCCGTCACGACCTTGTCCGGCAACACATACCTGAGCGGATCCACCGGGCGGCCGTTTACGTGCACCTCGTAGTGCAGGTGCGGGCCGGTCGCGAGGCCGGTGTTGCCCACCAGGGCTATGCGCTGGCCGCGGGAGACGTGCTGGCCGGTCTTGACCAGCAGCTTGGAGGCGTGGGCGAATTTGGTGACGATGCCGTAGCCGTGGTCGATCGTGACCGTGTTGCCGTATCCCGATTCCCAGCCGGCGTCGGTTACGACCCCTGCGGCCGGCGCCTCGATCGGGCTTCCCATCGGGGCCATCACGTCGATGCCCTCATGCGGTCGCGCGATGTGCAGAATGGGGTGCTCCCGCATGGACGAGAAGGCGCTGGTGAGCCAGCCTTGGGTCGGCATGATGGACGGGGTGGCCGCGAGCTGCTTGGAGTGGCTGGCCAGGCTGTCTCTGGCTTCTGCGAATGACGAGGCGAGCAGGTCCGCTCGGCGAATGAGCGCGTTGAGATCCACCCGGATCTCCTGCGAGTGGCGCAGGGCGGGGCCCTCGCTTGCCAGGCCGGTGCGGGACGCGACGATCGGCCCGCCGATGCCCGCCGCCTGGACCGACGGATCGATGGGCTCGAGGTTGGCCAGGACGCGGATCTTGGCGTCGCGCTGACTGATCTGCCGGATGGTATCGGCCAAGGTGGTGAGCCGGCCGTGCAGCTCGCCGATTTCCTGTGCCAGACGGGTGTTTTCCTGTAGCATCCGGGTGGTCCGCGAGAGATCCACGGTGCGACTCAGGGTCGCATAGCCCACCAGCAGAGCCGCCGCAAGAGCCAGCGCCACGCCTCCGACCGCCAGCTTGATCAGCCCGTAGGAGACCTCGACGACCTTCGAGGGCTCCGAGCCGTGGGGTACGAAAACGACGGTCCAGCGGCGGCGTCTCGCCATGCATGCTCCCGACGATCGTGAACGCGACGGTGCGATCCTGCAGACAATCTGCTGCGGCCGGGAGAAAGTAGAAGTGACCCGACACACAGGAATCCCGCAAAAGGTGGCCCACGCGGACCGGTTCGTCAAGCCCGGGCGGGACGTGATAAGTCCTTGACAGTCAAATAGTTTTGCTGTTCGACAGGCTAACTTCTAGACACTGGCGGGCTTGGGGAACAGCACCTCGGTTCTGGTGGTAGCCAACCCTTCGACGGGAGGGCGCTCGAGCGTGGGCCAGGCATTCCCCAGCCCGTCCTCCTGCAGGCCCAGCGACTGCCAGAGCAGTCGGGCTTTGCCCGGGATGAAAGGGGCGGTCAGCACCGCCAGGCGGTAGAGCGTTCGCCCCAGGGCGGCCAGGGCGACATTCAGCTCGGCCTCCCGGCCGGCCTTGGCCAAGGCCCACGGGGCCACCTGCTGGATGTACAGGTTCGCGGTGGCGACGAGTCCCCAGGCCGCTTCGGCGCCGCCGCGGAGATCGATGCCGTCCATCGCCCGGGCATACGCCGCGCACGCTTCGAAGCCTGCCCGGTCCAGCAATGTGTCGGCGGCGGCCGCGGGCACGATTCCGTCGCGGTACTTGGCCAGCATGGCCAGCGAGCGGGAGACCAGGTTGCCCAGGCCGTCCGCCAGGTCCGCCGTGTAGCGTTCGTCGAACCGCTCCCAGGTGAAATTGCCGTCCGCCTCGAAGCCGACCTCACGCAGCAGGAAATAGCGTAGCGCGTCCGGGCCGTGGCGGTCGATCGCCTCGCCCAGGCCGACCGCGGTCCCGGCGGACTTCGACATCTTGGTCCCGTCCCACTGCACGTAGCCGTGGGCCCACACCTCCCGCGGCAGCGCCAGACCCGCGCTCAGCAGCATCGCCGGCCAGATGATGCAGTGGAATCGGGTAATCCCCTTGCCGATGACGTGCAGGTCGGCCGGCCACAACCGGTCGTAGCCCGGCTCCGGGTAGCCGGTCGCGGAGAGATAGTTGATGAGCGCGTCGAACCAGACGTACACCGTCTGCTCCGGGTCGCCGGGGAAGGGGATGCCCCAGGACTGGCGGTTTCGGCTGATGGAAATGTCCTGCAGCCCGTCTTCCAGCAGCCGGACGACTTCGTTCCGCCGGATGCCCGGTTCCACCCGCAGCTCGCCCGAGCGGATCAGCGCCAGAAGCTGGTCGCGGTAGCGGCTCAGCCGGAAGAAGTGATTGCGCTCCCTGGTGGGAACGAGCTCGCGCGTAGGGTGCTCGATGCAGCGGCCGTTGACGATCTGGGCCGGCTGCTTGAACTCCTCGCACCCGACGCAGTAGAGACCCTCGTACTCGCCGACGAACAGATCGTCGGGGCGCACCGTCGCGATCCGCTCGAGCAGGGCCGCCACCGCCCGGTGATGCCGGGGCTCCGTGGTGCGGATCCAGTCGTCGTTGCTGCACTCGAGCCGGCGCCAGAATCCCTCGAACGTCTCCGCCATCCGGTCCACCCACGCCTGCGGCGAGAGCCCGTGCTGTTCGGCCGCCTGCAGCACCGCCTGCGCGTGCTCGTCCATGCCCATCAGAAAATGGACGTCGTCGCCCCGGAGCCGGCGGTACCGGGCGACGCAGTCGGCGCCGACCTTCTCGAGCGCGTGGCCGAGGTGCGGGTCGCCGTTGGAGTAGTCGATGGCGGTGGTGAGGTAGTACTTGGGCACGAGCGGGCTCCTGGTGGTCCGAAACTTAACCCGCTCCCGTTTCTCCCTGGCCCCCGGCGCCGTCGCCCCCGCGGTGCCGGCGCCGCCGTCGCCGCGGTGGCCGGACGGCGCCATCGGGGCCCGCGGCGTCCTCCACGGTCTCGGTCGCGGGCGGCGCGTCGAGCGCCAGGCCGGCGTCCATCCGGGGTTCGCCGGCCACTGCGAGGCGGCTTCGCGCCTCCGCCGTCAGCAGCACCTCGCCGAGCGCCTCGACTTCCTCGCGTAGCTGCACCAGCGGGATAATGCGGGAGCCGTGCTCCTCGCTCCGGAGGAATACCCGTTCGCGGAAGATGTCCACCGCGATGATCCGCTCCGGCCCCAGCGCGGTCGTGAGCGTCTTTCCCTCCTTGGGGAACCGGCGGCGGGCCGTGACGTAGAACTCGTGCTCGTACTTGAGGCAGCAGAGCAGCCGGCCGCAGCCGCCGGAGATCTGCGCCGGATTGAGCGAGAGGTGCTGGTCCTTGGCGAGTCCCAGGTTCACCGGGGAGAGCTCCGTGAGCCAGGACGAGCAGCAGTACTCGCGCCCGCAGCGCCCGACGCCCGAGAGTCGTGCCGCCTCGTCCCGGACGCCGATTTGCCGGAGCTCGATGCGGGTGCGGAAGAGCGAGGCCAGCTCGCGGACCAGCGCCCGGAAGTCGACCCGCTTCTCCGCCGTGAAATAGATGGTGAGCTTGTTCCGATCCCACTGCCACTCGGTGTCGCTCACCTTCATCACGAGCTCGTGCGCGCGGACCCGCTCGATGACCTTGCGGCGCACGTCGTCCTCGGAGCGCCGGTTCTCGTCGTGGATCCGCTGGTCCTCCGGTGTCGCCCGGCGGAGTGCCGCCTTGGGTGCCGCGGGCTCGGCCGCTTCGGCCGCGCCGCCCACCGCGCACCCTGAGCACCCGCTGCCGCACTTCTTGTCCGCGACGTCGCCCACCGCCGTCACACGGCCCAGGTCGCGGCCGCGCTCCACCTCGACCAGGACGGCCTCGCCGACCCGGGGCGGCGCGGCCGCGTCGTCCCACGTGAAGTACGCCTTCCGGGTGCCCTTGAAGCGGACCTCGATGGTCTGTCCCACCTAGGCCTCCGAGTAGGCGCCCATCGCGCCGTACTTCTCGGCGCGGCGGCGGACCAGCTTTTCGGGACGGACCTTCCGGAGCTCGGTGACGTGGCGGATGAGCGCCTCGCGGAGCGCCTCGCCCGCCGCATCCGGGTCCACGTGCGCGCCGCCCTCCGGCTCCTTCACCACTTCATCCACGATCTTGAGCCGCAGCAGGTCGTCCGCGGTGATCTTGAGCGCCTCCGCGGCCCGCTCGCGCTGGCTGGCGTCCTTCCACAGGATGGCCGCGCACCCCTCGGGGGAGATCACGGAGTACACCGAGTTTTCGAGCATGAGGATCCGGTCGGCCACGCCGAGCGCCAGCGCGCCGCCCGAGCCGCCCTCGCCGATGACGACCGCGATGGCGGGCGTCGCCAGCGCCGACATCTCCAGGATGTTCCGCGCCAGCGCCTCGGACTGGCCGCGCTCCTCGGCGCCCAGCCCGGGGTAGGCCCCGGGCGTGTCGATGAGCGTGATGATGGGCGCGCTGAACTTGGCCGCCAGCTTCATCAGCCGGAGCGCCTTCCGGTAGCCTTCGGGGTGCGGCATCCCGAAGTTGCGCTTGAGGTTCTCCTTGGTGTCCCGGCCCTTCTGGTGTCCGATGACCATCACCGAGATCCCGCTCAGCCGCGCCCAGCCGCCCACGATCGCCGGGTCGTCCATGTAGAGGCGGTCGCCGTGGAGCTCGATGAAGTCCGTGAAGATGGTGCTGAGATAGTCGAGCGTGTAGGGACGGCGGGGGTGGCGGGCGACCATGACGCGCTGGATGGGCGTGAGGTTTCGGTAGATCTCCGCCCGGAGCGATTCGAGCTTGCGCTGCAGACCCTCCAGCTCTCCGTCCACGTCGATCTGACGCTCGACGCCGATCCGCTTCAGGTCCTCGATCTGCCGCTCCAGCTCGAGCAGCGGCTTCTCGAACTCCAGCGTGTAGGCTGAGGCCATCGGGATCAACCCGCCTTGATATAGTGAACGGAGTCGGTGCCCAGGAGATCGCGCAGGGCCCGCACGAGGTCGTCCTCCGCCGCGACGCGGACGCGTCGGGACCGGAGCCGCACCGACTCCCCGTTCCCGTCGCTCCACTCAATATACAGGGGGGTCGGTCCCGGGTGCGCCGAGCAGAGCGCGGCCGCCGCGCGGAGGACGCCGGGCTCGGGCGCGGCCGGGGCGCGCCACCGGAAGCTCAGCGCCACGGCCCCGGACGCCTTGAGCTCCTCGAGCGCCCGCGCCGCCTCCACGATGAACGGCGCGTGATCCTCTCCCCGGTCACGCTCGCTGTAGCCGCCCGTGAGGAGCAGGGCCGCGTCCGCCACGATGGTGCCGTTGAGTCTGGCCCAGGCGTCGGGGAACACGATCGCCTCCGCCGTGCCGTGGAAGTCCTCGAGCACGAGCCGCGCGTACTCCTTGCCGGTCTTCTTGGAGATCTGGCGCTTGACCCCGGTGACCACGGCCGCCACCGTCACCTGGTGTTCGCTCCACTCGCCCAGCGTGGCGGTGGTGCGCGTGCCGAACAGCTCGACCTCTTCCCGGAATCGCTCCAGCGGATGCCCCGAGATGAAGAAGCCGAGGACCTCCTTTTCCCGCACCAGCCGCTCGGCTTCGGTCCAGGGGGGGATGTCCGGCAGGCCAAGCCGCCGTGGGCGGGGCGTGGTGCTCTCGCCGAAGAGGGAGGCCTGCCCCGCCTCGCGCTCCGCTTGCAGCAACTGGGCTTCCGCCAGCACGCCGTCGAGCGCCTCGCAGAGCTGCTTCCGGTGGCCGGCGAGCCCGTCGCAGGCGCCGGCCACGACGAGCGACTCGAGCACCCGCTTGTTGCAGAGCCGGAGGTCGATCCGCTCCACCAGTTCCGCCATCGTCGTGAACGGCGCGTCCTGGCGCGCCGCGATGATCGACTCGATGGCGCCCCAGCCCACGTTGCGCACCGCGCCGAGCCCGAAGCGGATGCGGCGCTCTCCCACGACGGTGAACTTGAAGCCGGATTCGTTCACGTCCGGGGGCAGCACCTCGAGATCCAGCTCCCGCGCTTCGTTGATGTACTGCACCACTTTGTCGGTGTTCCCGATTTCGGACGAGAGCAGCGCCGCCATGAACTCGGCCGGGTAGTGCGCCTTGAGCCAGGCGGTCTGGTACGACAGGACCGAGTACGCCACCGAGTGCGACTTGTTGAACCCGTAGCGGCCGAAGGTCTCGATCTGCGCGGCCAGCTCGTCCACCAGCTTCTTCGGGTGGCCCAGCGCCATCGCCCGCTCGGAGAACTTGCCCAGCTCCTTCCGGATCAGCTCCGCGTCCTTCTTCCCCACCGCCTTCCGCAGCACGTCGGCTTCGGCCAGGCTGAACCCGGCGAGCACGTTGGCGATCCGCATCACCTGCTCCTGGTAGGTGATGACGCCGTAGGTCGGCTCGAGCACCTCCTGGAGCGAGGGGTGGGGGTAAGTGACCTTCTCCTGGCCCAGCTTCCGCCGGATGAAGACCGTGTGCATCCCGGCGTCGAGCGGCCCCGGCCGGAGCAGCGCGTTCGAGGCGACGAGGTCGTCGAACCGGTCGCACTTCATGGCCCGGAGCGTATCCGTCGCGAGCGGCGACTCGAACTGGAACACGCCGGCCGTGCGGCCCTGCCGGAGCAGCTCGTAGACTTTCGGGTCATCGAACGGCAGCGTGTCCATGTCCACGTCCACGCCTGTCCGGGCGGCGATCATCAGCACGGCGTCGTGGATGACGGTGAGCGTCTTGAGGCCGAGCATGTCCATCTTGAGCATGCCGACCTTCTCGAGCGCGCCCATCTCGTACTGCGTGATGATGGACTCCTCGCCGTCGGCCGCGGCGCCGGCGCCGCGGGTGGGCGCGGTGCACACCGGCACGTACTCCGACAGCGGGCCCGGCGCGATCACTACGCCCGCCGCGTGGACCGACATGTGGCGCGAGATCCCCTCGATGCGCGAGCTCAGCTCCACGAGGCGCTGGTAGGCGGGATTGCCGCGCACCAGCTCCTTCATCTCGTCCACCTTCTGTACCGCCTCGGGAATCGTGAGGCTGTAGGCGGGGCCGGACGGAATGAGCTTGGTGATGCGATCGGCTTCGCCCGGCGGAATCCGGAGCACGCGCGCCACGTCCTTCACCGCCGCCCGCGCCTTCATGGTCCCGAAGGTGACGATCTGGCCCACGCTCGCCCGGCCGTAGCGCTGGCGCACGTACTCGATCACCTCGCCCCGGCGTTCGAAGCAGAAGTCCACGTCGATGTCGGGCATCGACACGCGCTCGGGGTTGAGGAAGCGCTCGAACAGCAGATCGAATCGGAGCGGACAGACGTTGGTGATGCCGAGCGCGTACGCCACGATCGAGCCCGCCGCCGAGCCGCGGCCCGGCCCGACCGGAATGCCCCGCTCGCGGGCGGCGGCGATGAAGTCCTGGACGATGAGGAAGTAGCCGGCGTAGCCCGCCGTGTTGATGACGCCGAGCTCGTAGGCGAGCCGCTCGGCGACCTCGGGCGGGAGCGGGCTCCCGTAGCGGCGCTCCGCCCCCCGCCGTGCGAGATCCTCCAGCAGCGCCTCGTCCGTGCCGTATTCGGCGGGGCGGGGGAACTCCGGGACGAAGTACCGCTTCTCGAAGTCGAACTCGCAGAGGTCGGCCACGAGTTGGGTGTTGGCCAGCACCTCGGGCCGCTCCGGGAAGAGCGCCCGCATTTCCTTTTCGGATTTGACGTACGACTCCTGGCCGGTGAAGCGGAACCGCTTGGGGTCGTCGAGGTCGCTGCCGGTGCCGATGGCGAGCAGCACGTCGTGGGACTCGGCGTCCTCGCGCCGGAGGTAGTGCGCGTCGTTGGTGGCCACGACGCCGAGCCCGAGCTCCTGGCCCAGCCGCAGCATCCCCTCGCTCACCAGCCGCTCGTCCGCGATGCCGTGCTGCTGCACCTCGAGCCAGAACCCGTCGTGCCCGAACACCCCGGCAAACCACTCGGCGCTCCGTCTGGCCTCGTCGAGCTTGCCGTGTCTGAGGTGCAGCGCGACCTCCCCCGAGAGGCACGCGGCGAGACAGATGAGCCCTTCGCTGTGCTGCTCCAGGCATTCCCGGTCGATGCGCGGGCGCCGATAGAACCCCTCGGTGTATCCGATCGAGGTCAGGCGCACCAGGTTCTTGTAGCCCGCGCGGTTCCTGGCCAGCAGGACGAGGTGGCTGTAGGCGGCGGGCGCCCAGCTCGGCCGCTCGCGTGCCTGCCGCGGGCCGAACGCGAGATACGCCTCGAACCCCAGGATGGGGCGGATCTTCTGGGTCTTGGCCGCCTCATAGAACGACCACGCTGCGTGCATGTTGCCGTGGTCGGTGACCGCCAGGCTGTCCATGCCGAGCTTCTTGACGTGCGCGACGAGCTCGGGAATCCGGCTGGCCCCGTCGAGCAACGAGTATTCGCTGTGGGTGTGGAGGTGGACGAAGGACATGGTGGCAGTCACGCGCCGCGACTGGCGACCCGCGACTATTTCTCCCTGCGCTCCAGCTCCTCCCACACGGCGTCCAGCGGGACACCGCGAGCCTGAAGCAGCACCAGAAGATGGTAGAGGAGATCGGCCGCCTCGGACGCGAGACGCTCGGGCCCCTCCGTATTCGCCGCGACGACGACCTCGACGGCTTCCTCGCCCACCTTCTGCGAGACCTTGGGCACGCCGGCGCCGAGCAGTTGGACCGTGTACGAGCCCGCCGGACGCTCCGCCGCTCGGCGGGCGAGGGTGGCGCCCAGGCGGGTCAGCAGGTGGGCGCCGGGCTCCCGCGAGAAGCAGCTCCGGCTGCCGGTGTGGCAGGCCGGCCCCGTCTGTTCCACCCGGTACAGGACCGCGTCCCCGTCGCAGTCCACCTGGACATCCCGCACCGTTTGGACGTGGCCGGAGCTTTCCCCCTTGCGCCACAGTGCGGCCCGCGACCTGCTGTAATAGTGCGCCTGGCCCGTGGCGGCGGTCCGCTCCAGCGCCTCACGGTTGGCATACGCGAGCATCAGAACGTCGCCCGACCGGCTTTCCTGCGCCACCACGGGCACCAGGCCATCCGCTCCGAACCGAACCGCATCCAGCCAGTTGTTCTCGGGCACGGGAGCAACCTATCGGCAGCCTGGACGATTGTCAAAAGCCTTTGTCGCTCCTTATCTTGCTCACGTTCCGACCCTCACCCCTGCCCGCCGGGAGCCTCGCCACGTGACCGCTTTTCGCCCTCGTTGGATGATCTGCGCCGGTACCCTGGCTCTGGCCGCGTGCGGAAGCAGCGAGCCCAACCCGCCGAGCGGCGTCGATTGCTCGGCCGTGGCGCCCACCACGCTCGCCGTCGGCGCCTTCACGGTGCTCGATGCCTCGCAGACCGCCTGCGTCCGGATTCCGGCCGCGGGCGCGCAGGAGACCGAGCACCTCTACGTGGCGCTCGCCACGGAAGGGCGCGAGACCACGAGCGGGATCACGGCGCCTTACGACCTCAAGGGCGGCAACGGGCTGACGGCGTCGGTCGCGGCGCCCCGCGGCGGGTTCTTCGATCGGGTTCCCACGGCCGCGGAATCGTTTCATGACCGGCTCCGCGCCCGGGAGCGGAGCCTCTCCGAGCACCCCGTCGCGGCGGCCCGCCCGCGGATTTCCGCGTCGGTGGTCCCCACGCCGCCGGTGATCGGAAGCAAGCGGACGTTCGACGTCTGCGCCACGACCACCTGCGACAGCTTCGTCCAGAGCCAGGCGACCGCCAAGGTGGTGGGGCAGCGCGTGGCCATCTTCCTGGACGACTCGGTGCCGTCGGGCGGGTACACGCAGGCCGACCTCGATCAGGTGGGTGCGCTGTTCGACAGCCACCTGTACCCCATCGACACGACCGCGTTCGGCCGCGAGTCTGATCTCGACAGTAACGGCGTGGTGATCGTGCTGCTGAGCCAGCGCGTGAACGAGCTGTCGCCCAACTGCAACTCGACCAACAGCGTGATCCTGGGATACTTCTTCGGGCTCGATCTGCTCCCCACCCAGACCCACTCGAACGATGGCGAGGTGTTCTACGGCGTGGTGCCGGGCTCCGCCACACCGGGATGCACGCTGAGCAAGACGTTCGCGGAGGAGAACCTGCCGCCGGTGTTCATCCACGAGTTCCAGCACATGATCAGCTTCAATCAGCACGTGGTGATCCGGCAGCAGCAGTCGGAAGACGTCTGGCTCAACGAAGGACTCTCCCATTTCGCCGAGGAGCTCGGCGGACGCCAGATCCCCGACAACCTCTGCCAGCCGGCCTTCGCCACCTGCGGGAGCCAGTTCATCGGCGACAACCTGAACGACGCCTTCATGTACCTGGAGGACCCCGAGGCCAACTTCCTGATCGAGCCGTCTTCCTCCGGCGGAACGCTGGAAGAGCGCGGCGCCAACTGGCTCTTTGTCCGCTGGCTCGCCGATCACTTCGCGGCCAGCCAGCCGCTGGGGACGGAGCTTACCCGCGCCCTGGTGCAGACCTCGCTCGTGGGCAGCGCCAACGTGGCGGCGGTCACCGGCGAGGACTTCAGCACCCTCGTCTCCGAGTGGCAGATGGCCAACTACCTCGACAACCTCCCCGGCTTCACGCCCGCGAGCGACCGGCTGCAGTATTCGAGCTTCGACTTCCACGCGCTGTTCCTGGCCAACTTCCAGAACGGCGCCTTCAGCAAGCCCTACCCCCTGACGCCCGACAGCACGCGCACCGGCAACTACAGCCACACCGGCGTGCTGCGCGGCGGCTCGGGGAAGTTCCTGCGGATCATCCAGCCGGCCGGCGCGGCGGAGGCGTCCTTCGTGCTCAGCGTTCCCGGTGGCGGCACGCCGGTGTCGAGCAGCGTGAAGCCGCGGATCGCGGTGGTCAGGGTGCGGTGAAGGCGGTGCTCTTCCTCGTGGTGGTGGCCGCGCTGTTCGCCGGGTACGGCACCGCGTATCTGGCGAGCGACGACGTCCGCTACCTGACGCGCGCCGGCATGGAGGAAACCCGGATCCTGCAGGCGCGCCGGCCGATCACCGAGCTCGTGGCGGACCCCCGCACCGATCCCGCGCTCCGGCACGCGCTCGGCCTCGTGGTCGAGAGCCGTGACTACGCGGCGCGCCTCGGCCTCGAGGCCAAGGAGACCTACACCACCTACGCCGACGTCGGCCGGGATACGCTGCTGCTCGTGCTCCAGGCGGCGCCACGCGACTGCATCTGCCCCTACACGTGGAAATACCCGATCGTCGGCCGGATCCCGTACAAGGGCTTCTTCGACTTCGGCGCCGCCCACGATGCGGCCGACAAGCTGAGCGCCCGCGGCTATGACGTCTACCTCCGCCCCTCGTCCGCCTTCTCGACCCTCGGCTGGTTCAACGATCCGCTCCTCTCCACCGCGCTGACGGGCGACTCGGTCGAGCTGGCCGCGACGGTATTCCACGAGATCGCGCACAATACGCTGTATGTGAAGAGCGCGACGCCGTTCAACGAGAGCTACGCGCAGTTCGTCGGCTACCGCTCGGCCCAATCGTTCTTCCGCGACAAGGGGGACACCCTGCTCGCGCGCCGCGCGGCCGACCGCTGGCACGACGAGATCGTGCTGGGGGACTTCTACGCCGAGCTGGTGACCCGGCTGCAGGGGTTGTACGAGACCCATCCCGACTCGGCCACCCTCGAGCGTGGGCGGGCCGACGCGGGCGCGTGGGCCCGCGTGCAGCTCGAGGGCCCGTTGCGCGCCCGTCTCCGGACGTTGACCATCGGCCGCGTGCCCCGGCGTCCGGTCAACAACGCGCGGCTGATCGGAGCCCGGATCTACCGGACGCGGCTCGATCTCTTCGACCGCTGGTTCGAGCAGCACGGGGAGGATGTGCGCGTGAGCGTGGCCGCGCTGGGGAAGCTGATGAAGGATGTGCCGGGGGACAGCGCCTACGCGCGGCTGGAGTCGGCGGTGGAAGACTCGGGGGCAGTGAGAGCGACGACCGGGATTCGCTGACCGGGGCTGGCGCCCAGGCGGCAGAAGGGGGCATGCCATCGGGCATGCCCCCTTCGCTTTCGCCCGGCTACCTCCGCGGGAGGTTACCTGCTGGAATCCGCGCTCTGTCCGCTGGCCGACCCGGTGTCGGCCGGTTGCGGCGCGGCCCCGCCGGCCGACCTGGTCCAGCCGTTGGACCCCGAATCGCCCGCCGAGGACTGCTCCGTCTGCGGGTTGGCGTTGCTGCCGGCCTGGGTCGAGTCGCTCTGCCGCCGCCCGGGCATGCCGGTCGTGTCGGTCATTCCGGACGTGTCGCTCGTCGCGGCGGCGCCGGCGCCGGACCGCGCGGCAGCGGTGTCGCTGCCCGGGTGCATCCGCCGCTCGTGGTGACGCGGCTTCCGGGTCGAGCGATCCCCTGGCTTGGTGCTGTCCGGGGCGGTGGTGTCGCCCGCCGTGCGGTGCCATCCGGCGGTATCGGAGGCGCCGCCCATCGTGGTGTCGGTCGCTCCCGCAGAGCCGGGCCTGGCGGTCGTATCCACGCCGGCGGCACCCTGGTAGCCGGAGGTGTCCGGCGACGTCGGCCGTGTGGTCGAGGAATCCTGTGCCGCGAGGGGCCCCACGGCCCCGACGGCCAGCGCCGCGACCAGCGCGGTGAGCTGAAATCTCGTCATCCTGCCTCCTGGCGGTGCGGGGCCGGAGCGTCCGCCTTCGCGGCCGTCCGCTCCCCGGATGTAGGGGAGTTGACGCTAGCGGAGCGGCCGGGGGGAGACAGTGAGGCAGGTCACCCGTATACTTTTCCCGGATGGATACCGACTTCGTCGCACGCGAACAGAGCCGACTGCTGGGCGAGCTCTCCGACTTCCTGGCCATCCCCAGCGTGAGCGCGCTTCCGGCCCACGCCGCCGACTGCCGCCGCGCGGCGGAGTGGTTGCGCGCCGAACTCAGCCGCCTGGGCTGCCCCACGGTGCAGCTCATCGAGGGCGACGGCCATCCGGTCGTCTGGGGCGAGGGGCCGGCGGTACCGGACCGCCCCACGCTGCTCATCTACGGGCACTACGACGTGCAGCCGCCCGACCCGCTGGACGAGTGGACCAGCCCTCCCTTCGAGCCTACGGTCCGCGACGGCCGGCTCTACGCCCGCGGCGCCGCGGATGACAAGGGGCAGGTGTTCTGTCTGCTCAAGGCCTACGAGGCCACCCTCGACGCCGGCCGGCGGCCGCCGCTCAACGTGCACTTCATCTTCGAAGGCGAGGAGGAGTGCGGCGGGCACGTCATCTCCGACCTCCTGCGCGCCGAGCCCGAGCGGACCCGGGCCGACGCCGCGCTCGTGTGCGACATGTCATACTACGCCCCGGGGTGGCCGGCGGTGTATACCGCGCTTCGCGGCCTCTGCTACGCGGAGATCTCGGTGCGCACGCTCGAGCGCGACCTGCACAGCGGCACCTACGGCGGCGTGGCCCCCAACGCCATCGAGACGCTGGTGCGGATTCTGGCGGGGCTCAAGGACGAGAGCGGCGAAATCCTGATTCCCAAGCTCTACAAGAGCGTCGAACCCCCGAGCAAGGAGGAGCTCAGGGCCTGGAAGAAGCTGCCGTTCGACAAGGCGGAGTTCCTGCGCGAGGAGGTGACCGGGCAGGCGCTCACCGGACGCAAGGAATACTCCATCTTCGAGCGGGTCTGGGCCCTTCCGACGCTCGAGATCCACGGCATCAAGGGCGGCTTCGTGGGCGAGGGGGCCAAGACGGTCATCCCCGCCCGGGCCACCGCCAAGGTGAGCCTCCGACTCGTTCCCGGCCAGGACTATGCGAAGGTCGGCCGGCTCCTCGAGCGCGCCGTCGCGGCGCTCGCGCCCCGGTGGGCCGACGTCAAGGTTGCGCTGCTCCACGGCGGCGACCCGGTGCAGGTGGACGTCGATCACCCCGCCTTCGCGCTCCTCGACGAGGCGTTCGCATCCGTCACCGGTCGGAAGGCGGTGCGGGTGCGGGCGGGCGGGTCCATCCCGATCATCCCCGAGCTCGGCCTCACGGGAGCGCCGGTGCTGCTGAGCGGGATCGGACTCCCGGACGACGGGCTTCACTCCCCCAACGAGAAACTCGATCTCGCTCAGCTCTGGAGCGGGATCGAGATCTTCGGGCGGTTCTACGAGCTGTTGGCGGAGCGGGGCGGGACTACAGCTCCTCCTCCGGCGTGACGCGCTTGCTCGGGCCCGAGTAGCGCGCCTCCGTCCTGGCGTGCAGCTCGTCGATGCCGATGAGGGCCCGCGCCGAAGCGATGATGCCTGCCACGACGTCGTCGGCCCAGTACGGGTCCGGCCGCTCGCCCGCCGGAAGGCTGCCGGCGCAACCCTCGAGATAGCGGATGGCGGTGGTGATCCATTCGTTCTGCGCCGAGTCCACGATGGCCCAGGAGCCCGTGGAGCGGAGCTCCAGCTCCTCGAGCGCCTTGAGATGCGGCTCCAGGCCGTCGGTCACGGGGCTGGAGCGGAGCTGGTCGGCCACCATGCCCAGGACCTCGCGCCGTTCGCTCTCCAGCGGCTCCGGCAGCGGCGTGAGGTAGTGCCGCTGGTCGGCCACCATCTCGGCCAGCCGGATGCATACCGCCCTGATGGACGGCGTGAGCGCCCGCGGGGCTTCCCTGGACCAGCTCTCCGCCGCACGGAGGATGTCCTGGATCCGCTGTTTCGCCTGCGCCTCGGGGGTTGCACGTCGGGGCGATTCTGACATGCTAGGCAGGAAAACCGGGTTGGGCGCCAAAAACAAGACTTCGCCGAAAGGCGCAGGGATGTTATCTCGGTCCCCGCCGCATCCTCGCGGGGTCCGGCCGCCCAAACCGCTCCTCCCGCCACGGGTCGCCGCGCATGTGGTAGCCGTTCTGCTCCCAGAACCCGGGCACATTCTCGTGGAGCAGCTCGAAACCCGTCACCCACTTGGCGCTCTTCCAGAAATACAGATGCGGGACGAGCAGCCGTACCGGACCGCCGTGCTCCGGCGTGAGCGGCTCGCCGCCGTGCGCCAGCGCCAGGAGGTTGGCCGGCCGGTCGAGGTCCGCGAGCGGGATGTTGGTCGTGTAGTCCTGCTCAGCGTGCACGAGCACGTAGGCCGAGTCCGGCGCGGGACCCGCGCGCTCGAGCAGCGTCTGCACCGGCACGCCTTCGAACACGTTGTCGTAACGGCTCCAGCGGGTGACGCAGTGGATGTCGCAGACCGTTTCGCGCCGCGGCAGCGCGAGGAGCTCTTCCCAGGTGAGCGAGAACGGCCGCGCGACGGCGCCGGTGACCTCGAACCGCCAGGTGGTGAGGTCCACCGACGGTACCGTGCCGTAGTGCAGCACGGGCCATTTGCGGGTGGTGATCTGGCCGGGCGGCAGCCGCGCGCTCGGATCGCGGGTCATGGCGAGATCGCCGTGGCGGAACGACGCGGCGCGCGCTCACCCAGGGCATCGGCCTCCGTCATCGCCTCCATCCTCTCATATCCGAACGCCGTCGCGAACGCCTGGACCACTCCGGCCCGCGTCCGGTCCCACAGCGCCGCGCTGGCGCTGGCGCCGGCGCTCGCGCCGAGCTCCGCGGCCACGCTGGTCATCACCACATCCCGGATGCCGCACGGCACGATCAGGTCGAACCCCCGCAGGTCGGTACTGACATTGAGCGCGAATCCATGGAAGGTCACCCACTGCTTCACATGGATGCCGATGCTCGCGATCTTCCGGCCACCGGTCCACACCCCGGTGAGGCCCGGATTCCGCCCCGCGGCGACGCCGAGCCCGGCGAGCGCGCTGATGAGCGCCGCCTCGAGCTGTCTGAGGTACCAATGGAGGTCTTCCCGGTGCTCGCGGAGCTGCAGGATCGGGTAGCCCACCAGTTGGCCTGGCCCGTGGTAGGTGACGTCCCCGCCGCGCTCCACCTCGACGACGGCCACGCGGCGCCGCTCCAGCTCGGCCGGCGCCAGCGGGAGGCTGGTCGCGCGGGTGGCGCGGCCGAGGGTGATCACCGGCTCGTGCTCGACGAGGAGCAGCAGGTCGCGATCCAGCTCGCCCGCCAGCCGCCGCCGGCACAGGGTGCGCTGCAGCTCCAGTGTCCCGGCGTAGGCGCGATGGCCCAGGTCGAGCAGGCCAAGTTGCGCGCTCACGGGGCGAGCACCAGCCGCCGGGCGCTCCGCGCCAGCAGCAGCGAGACGAGGAGCGAGACCGCGATGAGCACCCCGAGCCCCGTCCGGCCGGCGACCTGGTGCGCGGGTATGCACAGCAGCATCGCGAGTACCGTGGCAAAGGCGCTCACCACCGAGAGCCCGCCCCGGCGATAGATCGAGAGGATGGGCGAGAGGAGCCGCCAGGCGACCACCCCGGCCAGCAGCAGCCCGGCGATGGTTCCGAAGAAGAGCAGGTAGAGCGGCGGGCCCATCTCGGGGTTGGCGCCCGGCGTCGCGGGACGGAGGAAATCGACGCCCAGGACCGTGGCACTGACCACCGCGAGCCCGAACGCTACCGCGGACCCCATCGCCGCGACGGCGAGGCGGACGGGGCCGGTCATCAGATGTGCAGCACCCGGCCCATCGAATCGAGCGCTGCCTCGGCGACGGCCTCGGAGAGCGTGGGGTGTGCGTGGATGGCCAGATCGACCTCCTCGACGGTGTACTCGTTCTCGCGCGCCACCACCAGCTCGTGGATGATCTCCGAGGCGTGGCTGCAGACGATGTGGGCGCCGAGGATCTCGCCGTACTTTCTGTCGCGGATGATCTTGACGAAGCCCTCGGTCTCGCTGGTGGCCCGAGCCCGTCCGTTGGCGCTGAAGGGGAATCGGCCCACCTGGAAATCGAGCTTCCGCTCCCTGGCCTGCTCCTCCGTGAGCCCGATGCTCGCCACCTCGGGATGGCAATACGTGACGCTCGGGACGTTGTCGTACTTGATGGGATGCGGGTGCTGCCCGGCGATGAGCTCCGCGACGTTCACGCCCTCGCGGCTCCCCTTGTGCGCCAGCATCGGCGGGCCGGCCACGTCCCCGATGCAGTAGACGCCGGGCGCCGTGGTCTCGAGGGTCTCCAGGTTCACGCGGACGAAGCCGCGGTCGGTGAGCTGGACGCCTGCCTCCTCGAGCCCCATCCCTTCCGTGTTCACGTCCCGCCCAGCGGCCATGAGCACCTTCTCGACCTCCACGACTTCCTGCTTCCCGCCCGTCTCGAGCTGGAGCGTCACCTTGTCGGCCGCCACCGTCGCGCGGGTCACCTTGGCGCCCGCGTGCACGGTGATGCCGCGCTTCCGGTAGCTCTTCGTCAGCGCGTCGGACGCTTCCGCGTCCTCCATCGGCAGGATCCGTGGCAGCGCCTCGATCAGGGTGACCCTGGTGCCGAACGCATTGAAGATGTCCGCGAACTCGGTCCCGACTGCCCCGGCGCCGATCACCGCGAGCGTCTTTGGGACTTCCATCAGAAACAGGGCCTCATCGGAGCTGATCACGGTCGTCTTGTTGATCTCCAGGCCGATCGGCGGGATCCCCTTTACCCGCGATCCCGTGGCGATGACCACGGCCTTCCGCGCCCGGTACTCGTCGCCGCCGACCTTCACCGTGCGGTCCTTCCCGAGCACCCCCGTGCCCCTGATGACGGTCACCTTGTGCTTCTTCATCAGAAACTCGACGCCCTTGGAGTTCTGCTCGGACACCTTCCGCGAGCGGCGCATGGCCACGCCGTAGTCCGCCTTGACGCCGCTCACCTCGACGCCCAGCTCCCCGGCGTCATGGGAGACGAGGTTGGCCACGTACGCGCTGTGCAGCAGGGCCTTGGTCGGGATGCAGCCGATGTTGACGCACACGCCGCCGAGCTTGTCCCGCTCCACCACCGCGGTGGCCAGGCCGAGCTGCGCGGCCCGGATGGCGCAGACGTAGCCGGCCGGGCCGCCGCCGATGATGATGAGGTCGAATTCCGTCGCCACGCGAGATCCGGGGAAGAGGTGAGTGGTAAGTCGTGTTACCAGACCATGGCCAACGGATTTTCCAGCATCGCCTTGAGCGTCTTGAGAAACCGCGCGCCGGTGGCGCCGTCGATCACGCGATGATCGCACGACATCGTGAGGCGGAGGCGCCGCCGGACGGCGAGCTGGCCCTCGTGCACCACCGGCTTCTCGGCGATCCGTCCCACCGCGAGAATGCCCGCCTCGGGCGGATTGATCACCGCGGTGAATTCGTCGATGTCGAGCATGCCAAGGTTGGAGACCGAAAACGTCCCGCCGGTATACTCCTCGGGCTTGAGCCGCCGCTCGCGTGCACGCTCGGCCAGGTCCAGCGACTCGGCGGCGATCTCCCGCAGCGACTTGAGATCGGTGTTCCGGATGACCGGCGTGATCAGGCCGTCCTCGATGGCCACGGCCATGCTCACGTGCACCTCGTGCCAGTAGCGGATGTGGTCGTCCTGCCACCAGGCGTTGCACGCGGGATGCTGCCGGAGCGCTGCGGCGACGGCCTTGAGGATGATGTCGTTGAAGGAGACCTTGGGTCCATCGCCGAGCGCCTTGAGGGCTTCCCGCGACTCCCACGCGCGCTCCATGTCCACCTCGGTTGTGAGGTAGAACGTGGGGATCGGGCCGATGGACTGGACCAGCCGCCGCGCGATCGTCTTCCGCAACTGGTTGAGCGGAACGTCGGTGAATTGGGCGCCCTCGACGTTCCGGAGGACGGGGCCCGGGGTCGGCGGCCCGCCCGCGCGCGCCGGGGCGGCCGCGGGAGCCCGCTCCAGATCCCGCAGCACCACCCGCCCCTCGGGCCCTGACCCGGCCAGGCCGCCGAGGTCGATGCCGCGCTCGGCCGCGATCCGGCGGGCCAGCGGCGACGCCTTGACGCGCCCCTCGGGGGCGGGTGCCGCGGGCGCCGGCGGCGGCTCAGGTGCCGGCGGCATCGAGACCGGGCGGTCCTGCCCCGGCGCCGGCTGCGTGGCCTGCTGCTTCTGGGCCGGCGTCGGCTTCCCGTTGTCCACTGCCTCGCCCGGCTCCCCGATCAGGGCCACCGGCTCGGACACGGGCACGGTGGCGCCGGCCGCCACCACCTGCTTGAGCAGCGTGCCGGCCGCGCGTGCCACCAGCTCCATGACGGCCTTGTCGGTCTCCACCTCGGCGAGCACGTCGCCCACGGCGACGGCGTCCCCCTCCTGCTTCTTCCACTCGACGAGGCGCCCCTCCTCCATCGTGGGCGAGAGCGCCTCCATGACGACCTTGGTGGCCATCGGCTAGTCGCGGTACAGCACCGAGTGCACCGCGGCGATCACCTTGGCGGGATCGACCTTCGCGGCCTTCTCGAGCTGCTTGTTGTAGGGCATCGGGACGTCCGCGCCGGTAACCCGGAGGACGGGTGCGTCGAGCTCATCGAACGCCTCGCGCTGGATGGTGTCCACGACCTGCGCGCCAACTCCCGCGAAGGGCCATCCCTCCTCGGCAACCACGCAGCGGTGGGTGCGCGCCACCGACGCGAGCACCGCCTCCGTGTCCAGCGGCCGGATGGTCCGGAGGTCCAGCACCTCGGCCTGCACGCCGTCGTCCGCGAGCTCATCGGCGGCCTTGAGCGCCACCGCGACCGTCTTCGAGTGGCACACGATCGTGACGTCGCGGCCCGCCCGCTTCAGGTCGGCCTTGCCGAGCGGGACGACGTGCTCGCCCTCGGGCACCTCGCCCTTCAGGTTGTACAGCATCTCGCCCTCGATGAAGACCACGGGGTTGTCGTCGCGGATGGCGCTCTTGAGCAGCCCCTTGGCGTCCGCCGGCGTGGCGGGCATGACGACCTTGAGGCCGGGGACGTG
Source organism: Gemmatimonadales bacterium (assembly GCA_036262935.1). Lineage (GTDB taxonomy): Bacteria > Gemmatimonadota > Gemmatimonadetes > Gemmatimonadales > GWC2-71-9 > CAVVWJ01. The sequence goes on from DATAHW010000102.1 coordinate 19,567, forward strand.
CGCGTAGAAGCTCTCGAACGCCTGCGAGTGCTGCGCGGCGAGCTGGAGGGCCGCGCCGCCCGGCCCCCGGAACACCGCGGGGACCCCGACCTGACCGTTCGACATATACCGCATCTTGGCCGCGTTGTTGACCAGCTGGTCGATCGCGAGCAGCGCGAAATTCCAGGTCATGAACTCGATGACCGGCCGCAGCCCCACCATGGCCGCCCCGATCCCCACGCCCGCGAACCCGAGCTCGGTGATCGGCGTGTCCACCACACGCATGGGGCCGAATTCGTCCAGCAGCCCGCGGCTCACCTTGTACGCGCCCTGATAGACCCCGACCTCCTCGCCCATGAGGAAGACGTCCGGATCACGGGCCATCTCCTCGCGGAGGGCGTGGTTGAGAGCATCGCGGTAGGTCAGGGTGGGCATTGTAGATAGTCACTGGTCGCGGGTCGCGAGTCGCCAGTAGTGGGCCACGGGCCGCGAGTCTCGCGACCCGCGACCCGCGACTCACGACTCCTTGTACACATCCGTATACAGCTCCTCCATCGCCGGCTCGGGCGCCTCGTCCGCGAACTTGTAGGCGTCCTCCACCTCGTCCACGATCTCCTTGTCGAGCGCCTTCACGCCGGCCTGGTCCATGATTCCCTCCTCGATGAGCCGCTGGGACCACACCGCGATCGGGTCGCGCTTGCGCTGGTCCTCGACCTCTTCGCGCGTCCGGTAGTGTCCGTGGATCGGATCGGACATGGAGTGGCCCATGAAACGGTAGGTGCGGACCTCGAGCAGCGTCGGGAGCTTGTCGGCGCGGGCGCGCTCCACTGCGCGCTCCATGGCCGCGTGCATCACCAGCACGTCCTGGCCGTCCACCACCTCGTTGGCCATGTCGTAGGAGCAGGCGCGCTCGGAGATGTCGTAGATGGCGCTGGCCCGCTCGAGCGCGGTGCCCATGCCGTAGCGGTTGTTCTCGCAGACGTAGACGACCGGCAGCTTCCACAGCGCCGCCATGTTGAGCGCTTCGTGAAACGCGCCGTTGTTGACCGCCGCCTCGCCGAAATAGCACACCGCCACCTGGTCGGTGTTCCGGTACTTGATGGCGAAGGCCATCCCCGTGGCCAGCGGGATGTGGCCCCCGACGATGCCGTGCCCGCCAAGGAAGCCGAGCGACGCGTCGAAGAGGTGCATCGAGCCGCCCTTGCCGCCGCTCGTGCCCGCGGCCTTGCCGAACAGCTCGGCCATGACCGCGCGAGGGCTCAGGCCGCGCGCCAGCGCGTGCCCGTGCTCGCGATAGGAGCAGGTGATGTAGTCCTCCGCGCGGAGCGCGGCGATGCTCCCCACCGCGACCGCCTCCTGCCCGATGTAGAGATGGCAGAAGCCGCCGATCTTGCCGAGGCTGTAGGCCTCGCCGGCCTTCTCCTCGAAACGGCGGATCAGGATCATCTGGCGCAGCCAGCCGCGGTATTCCTCGGCACGCGCGGAGTCGAGGCCGCGGCGGCGCGTGCGCGGCCGCGGGACGGCGGTGCCGGCCATCAGCGGGCGCCTCCGGCGGCGGCGAGATGCTCCCAGGCGTGATATGACGAGCGCGTGAGCGGGCTCGCCTGCACGTGCGAAAAGCCCATTGCCATGCCCGCCTCGCGCAGCTCGGCGAACTCGTCCGGAGTGTAGTACCGCGCCACCGGCAGGTGGCCGTCCGAGGGACGGAGGTACTGGCCCAGGGTCAGGATGTTCACGTCGCTCCGCCGCAGGTCGCGCATGCAGACCAGCACCTCGTCCCACTCCTCGCCCATGCCGAGGATGATGCCGCTCTTGGTGAGTGCCCCGGGGTCCATGCGCCGCGCGTTGGCCAGAAGCTGCAGCGCGCGGGGGTACCGTCCGCCCGGGCGGGCCAGGCGGTAGAGCCGCTCGGCGGTCTCGAGATTGTGGTTGAGGATGTCGGGCCGGGCGTCCATTACGATCCGGAGTGCCTGCTCCGAGCCCTTGAAGTCGGGTATCAGGACCTCGACCGAGGTGGCGGGAAGCCGCCGCTTGATCTCGGTGATGCACCCGGCGAACACCTCCGCGCCGCCGTTCGGCAGGTCGTCGCGGTCCACCGACGTGATGACCACATGGGCCAGCCCCATGCGCTCGACCGCCTCGGCCAGGCGCAGCGGCTCGAGCGGGTCGAAGGCCGTGGGCGTCCCGTGCGCTACCGCGCAGTAGGTGCAGTTCCGGGTGCAGACGTCGCCCAGGATCATGAAGGTGGCGGCCTTGTGCTCCCAGCATTCGCCGATGTTGGGGCAGCGGGCCTCCTCGCACACGGTGTGGAGCCCGAGCTCCCGCATCAGCCCCTTGAGGTGCGCGTAGTTGGGGCCACCGGGGGCCTTCACCTTGAGCCAGCCGGGCTTCCGCGCCGGAACTCCGCCGGCCGCCGGCAGGCCGGCGGGAGAGCCCGTCAGTTGTACGAGCGGGACTGCCACTTCCGATTCTCCAGATGCGGGTGAGACCCAACGGCACCAGCAGGAAAGCTAGTCGCCTCCGCGAGGGGGGACCACCGCGGGAGCGCTCCGGGCCTCAGGGCCGGCCGCACGCATCGATGATGGCCTGCGAGCTGTGCTTGACGTCTGCCGACGCACGCTCCTCCTCCTCCGTCGGACCCCGATGGGTGGAGTACTCGGCAAAGGTGTGTCCGATCACCGTCAGCGAGGTCTTTCCACTGGAATCGGGCGCGGCCTGGATCTCGAGTCGGTCGACGTTACGCCGGAACTGCGGCTCGGGGCGCCGGACGCTGTTGTCCACCTTGCGGGCGGTCACCCGGTTATCGGTCTGGTCGAACGACGTCTCTTCGTAGCCCAGCGGGCGCAGCTTGGCGCGCGCGCACGCGATGACGTCGGCCGGGGCGGCGGCGGGCGAGGCGGCGAGCGTGTCGTAGAACCGGCCGCCCCCGCAGGCGCCCGCCAGGAGGAGCGTGCCGAGCAAGGTATGCGAGCGCATCGTGGTCTCCCGAAGACGTGAAAGTTGCCCCCAATCTACACGCCCACGTTCGCCCGCGGGATGCGGGAGCCGTGTGCAAAAAGAGCGGCCGCTCCTCATGGAACGGCCGCTCCCCGCCTGCGGTGGTGCGAATGCTTAGAAGAACAGCATCATGCCGAGCGAGCCCTGGTCGCCCTTGGAGGACTTGGCGCCGTCGCTGTAGCCGTCGATGTGGCCGTACTCCAGCACCCACCGGAGCGACTTGCTCCACTTGTAGGTGATCTGGCCGTCGATCAGCCGGTTCTTCAGGATCTCGGAATCGGTGCCGTCCGCCGTCTTGTCCGCGTCGGTCCGCTTCAGGTGGTTCTCGCCGAAGCTGCCGCCGATCATGAACTTGCTGTTCGTTGGGCTGAAGGTGACCTGCCCGATGTAGCCGAACGAGTTGCGGCCATCACCCGCGACGTCGACGCCGAGGTTGTCGAAGTTCGCGCCGCCCACGATGCCGTCGCCCTGGAGCAGGTAGCCCATGCCCTTGGCGAAGAAGCCCGACCCCGTGAGCGCGAAGCCCGAGACGTCGATGGTGATGCCGGCGCCGCCGCCCGTCGAGGTGAGGCTTTCGGTGGGGCCGGTCGCGCCGGTCTTCGCGGTCTGGACCGCGCCGTTCACGAACAGCTTGAAGTTGCTGTTCTCGCCGAACTTGGTGTTGTAGCCGAGCTCTGCCTCGACTCGCGGGAGCTCGATCGTGGTGTAGGCTCCCGAGCGGATGCCTTCGAAGAGGCCGATGCTCAGCGAGGCCGGCCGGCCGCTGGGCGTGGTGTACGTGAGCTGCGGCCGGAAGTCGGGGTACAGGTACCCGTAGCCGATGCGGCCGAGGGCCGTGCCGCGGCCGCCACCGCCGACGCCGACGCCGAGGAGCGTCATGTCCGTCAGGATGTTGCCGCGCTGATAGAGGCCGAGCTCCTTACCCATGAGCAGCGAGCCCCAGGAGCCGCCGGCGGTCAGGTACACCTGGCGCATGTCGATCTGGGCGCCTGCCGCGTCGGTCCCGAAGTAGCTGGCGTTGTGCCCGCCGAACTCGACCTGAGGCGCGAAGCCGAAGTGCACGCCGAGATCGATGTTGTCTTCCTTGCCCTTGGCATCGAACACGGCGAATGAGGGAAGCAGGCCGGTGCCGACGCTCAGGTCCTTGCCGGAAGTGGCGAATCCACCGCCCGGCGTGGCGGTCTTCGTATTCTGGTAGATGTAGAACGCGTTCACGTTGCCACTGAACGTGAAGGCCCAGCCGTTGCTCATCTGCATCGTGAGCTGGGCTTCGGCCGCATTCGCCGCGCCGAACGCCAGGCCCATGCACAACAGTGCGACTCTCTTCATAGGTGCTTCTCCCTCATTGAAAGTATTGACCGCCAACGACAGCCATACCTCGGGACGTGCCTGCACCAACAATCGGGACCGCGGCGGGCGGAGCGTGAGCTCAGCGCGCGGGTTCAGTCGTCGGACCAATGAGCGATGTGTTCACCTCCCAGAAGGCGTACCAGATGGGGAGCGGACGGTGATTCTCCCACCAGTAGTAGTCGTTGAGCCGGCTGACGTAGACGTTGGCACCGTAGGGCAACCGGAACCGTCCGCTCCGGTAGAGTGCCGTCATCGTGTCCCGGAGGCCGGCGGAGTCGACCGTCATCCGCCCGGCACCGGGACCCGCCGCCTGCATGAATCCCGCACCCGCCAGGAACCCGTCGGTGTACGCCGCCTGAGCCTCGGGACCGAGCGCTCGCCAGTCGTTCCCATCCCGGACGCTCCAATGCCGGCCGGGCTCGAGCGCCGAGCTCGTGTGCCCCCCGACAACACCCGCAGCCGCCAGGGCTGCCCACCACCACCGTGCCGCCACGTCGGTTCAAACGAACGGCCGGCAGGATGACCCGTGGCGGGGTCCTGCCGGCCGAGCGTCCAGTGTTACTTCTTCATGGCGTGGGCCTTGGCCGGCAGGCCAAAGACCATCAACGCATCCCCGAGCGGATAGCTGATCTGGAAATTGCCGCCGCACGCCACCGCGATGAACTGCTCGCCATTGTGGGTAAAGGTCATCGGCGCGGAATTGCAGCCGGCGCCGGCATTGAACTGCCAGAGGAGCTTGCCGGTCTTGGAGCTGTAGGCGTTGAAGTTGCCGTTCCCCTCGCCGGTGAACGTGAGGCCGCCGGCGGTGGCCAGCGAGCCACCCATCATCGGCTGCGGCACCTTGTTCTGCCAGGCGATCTTGCCGGTCTTGAGGTCCACGGCGGAGAAGAGGCCGTACTGCTCTTCCCCCGGGATGGCGACGAAAGCCGAACCGAGCCAGAGGCGGCCCTTTTCCCATGGCGCGCTGTGGACCTTGTAGTTCATCGGCTGGTGCAGCGCGGCCACGAACGCGTAGTCGAGCGTGGGATCGATCGAGATCGGGGACCACTCCGAGCCACCGTTGGCGCCCGGCAGCATCCGGGTGCCTTCGGGTGTCGGCAGGGCGAACATGTTCTCCTGCGGCACGAAGGCGTCGCTCTTGCGGACGAGCTTGCCGGTAGCGGCGTCGAGCACGTAGACCCAGCCCGTCTTGCCGGCATGGACCACGACCTTCTTGCCGCCGAGGGTGGTCACGACGGGCGGGGACACGGCATCGAGGTCCCAGACGTCGTGCGGCACCGTCTGGTAGTACCACTTGGTCTTGCCCGAGGTCGCGTCGATCGCCACGACGCAGTCGGTGTACAGGTTGTCGCCCGGCCGCAAGCTGCCGTCGAGGTCGGGCGACGGGTTGCCGACCGCCAGGAAGATGGTGTTGCTCTCCTTATCGTATGCCGGCGTCATCCAGACGCCGCCGCCGCCCGTCTTCCAGGCGTCCGCGGCCTTGGCGCTGTCGGCCTTCTCCTTGGCGATGTCGCGGTGCAGGTCGGAGTTCTCCGCCTTGGTGGCCCAGGTGCCGGTCCAGCCGTTGGGCGCCTTGGCATCGGCGGTCGAGTCGCTCTGGGGCGCCGGGATCGAGTACCAGCGCCAGACCTGGTCGCCGGTGCCCGCGTTGTAGGCGGTGACGTGCCCGCGGATCCCGTACTCGCCGCCGGACACCCCCACGATCACGTTGTCGCCGATGATGAGCGGCGCGTGGGTGATGCTGTAGCCGAAGGTGGGGTCGGCGACTTCCTTGTCCCACAGGACCTTGCCGCTCTTGGCGTCGAGGGCGATGAGATGGGCGTCCAGCGTGCCCATGTACACGTGCGCGCCGCCGTGGATGGCGACGCCGCGGTTGTTCGGGCCGCAGCAGTAGATCGTGGTGCCGAGCTTGTGCTCGTAGCGCCAGAGCTCCTTCTTCGTGTTCAGATCGTAGGCCATCGCCGTGTTGTAGGGCGTCGTCACGTACATCACGCCATTGGACACGATTGGTGTGTTCTCGAACGAGCCCAGCTTGGCGATGCCCGTCTGGAAGATCATCCGGGGCACCATCTGGGCGACGTTCGCCGTGTTGATCGTCTTGAGCCTGGAGTACCGCTGATTCCAGTCGTTGCCGCCGTAGGTCGTCCAGTCGCCGCTCTGGGCTGCGGCTTGGCCGGTCATGACCAGGAACACCGGGAGGACCCACCAACGTGCAGACATGTGCATGGACACGCTTCCTTTCGGCAGAACCTTCGACGCGGGACGGATCCTTCGAGTGGATCCGGGTGAGATCGGAGGGAGGGCCCCCCAACCGTTCAGCTCAACCAGGCGGTAGGCTGCCGCGAACGCGCGCCCGACGATGCGAGCGTGGCACCAGCGCGTCGGTGCCGGGGGCGATGGCCGTTGGTCGACGTCATTTCGGGGGCGCTAAGTGAAGAACCGGATACAATCTGCGGTTCACGGTCCGGGCGTCAAGTCCCCAACTTCCCGACAGTTGCGCCCCGCTACCCCGGTTTTCCTGGTCAACTGCAATCAGTGCAAAGGGTTGCGCTCAAGCGCGGAGCCCGGCCCTCCCACCCTCCTCACCGGAACAGCGCGGCCGCCTTGAGCAGCGTGTTCCATACGCCCCATACCAGCGGCACACCCACCAGCACCCACGCGAGCGCCACCAGGCCCCATTGGCCCGGGTGCTCGTCCGCCGACTGCCCGACGTTCGTCATGCGACGCGCTCCTGCGGTGAAGACTCTGGGCCGAAGCCGCAACAATATTCAGGCATGGGGGAGTTTATGCAATCGCTCAAGCCTTGGCGGCGGCAGCGACGGCGCCGCGGTCGCGCGCCAGCTCCTCGTCCGACATGAAGTGCCGCTCGGCCACGGGACGCACCGCCAGGTTGGCGAAGAAGCCGAGTACCAGCAACCCGGCCATGAGGTACATGGTCACGTTGTAGGCTTGCGTCGCGGGGATGCCGCGCTCGATCTGGTGTTCCCGGATGTAGTTCACCAGCACCGGCCCCGCCACGCCGGCGGCCGACCAGGCAGTGAGCAGCCGGCCGTGGATCGCGCCGACGTACTGCGTGCCGAAGAGATCGGAGAGATACGCCGGCACTGTCGCGAAACCACCTCCGTACATGGAAATGATGAGGGCGGCGCAGATCACGAATAGCTCCACGCTCCGGATGCGGCCGGCGTAGGGCAGGGCGATGTAGAGCAGCGGCCCCAGGGTGAAGAAGACGCCGTACGTCACCTTGCGGCCGATCCGGTCCGAGAGCGAGCTCCACCCGAAGCGTCCGGCCATGTTGAACAGGCTCAGTACGCCCACGAACCCCGCGGCCGCGCTCGGCTTCACCATCCCCTTGAACATTTCCTGGATCATCGGCGATGCCTGCTCCAGGATGCCGATGCCTGCCGTCACGTTGAGGAAGAGAACCGTCCAGAGGAGATAGAACGGCGCCGCCCGGATCGCCTTGTCCACGTGGACGTGCCGGCGGGTGATGAGTCCGCGATCCGCCAGCGCCGGCTGCACCCAGCCCGCGGGCCGCCAGTCCGGCGCCGGGATCCGGAAGAGGAATGCCCCGAACAGCATCGCCACGAGATACACGATCCCGAGCGTGATGAACGACTGGGCGACGCCGACCGAGGTCGCCGACTTGTAGTGATCGAGCAGCACCTGCGACAGCGGGCTCGCGATCAGCGCGCCGCCGCCGAAGCCCATGATGGCCATGCCCGTCGCCATCCCGCGCCGGTCGGGGAACCATTTGATCAGCGTGGACACCGGGGTGATGTACCCGATCCCGAGCCCGCAGCCGCCGAGCACGCCGTAGCCGAGGTAGAGCAGCCAGATGTTGTGCCACCGGATCCCGACGGCGGAGAGGAAGAACCCGACGCTCCAGCAGCATGCGGCCACCACGCCGCTCTTGCGGGGACCGACGTGCTCCATCCAGCGTCCGAAGACCGCGGCGGAGAGCCCGAGGAACACGATGGCGAGGGTGAAGATCCAGGCCAGCTCGGTCTGCTTCCAGTCCCCGGCGGTCGGGGCGGTGATGCCGAGGACCTTGGTGAGCGGTAACTTGAAGACGCTGAAGGCGTAGGCCTGGCCGATGCTGAGATGGATGGCGAGAGCGGCGGGAGGGACCAGCCAGCGATTGAACCCGGGCCCGGCGACGATCCGTTCCTTCGACAGTAGTCCCGCCATCGCGAGTCTCCTCGGTTAGATTGCCCTCGGGAAAGCCACTCAAGCTACCGATCACCCGAGCCTGAGGCCAGATCGAGCTCCATGATGCGCGCCGTCTCACTCGTCCTCACGCTGGCCGGCGGCGTCGCCTGCGCGTCGGCGCAGACCGCCGCCCCAGCGCCGGCCGCGGCGCCCGCTTCGGCGCCCGCTTCGGCGCCCGCTTCGGCGGCCGATACCGCGCCGCGCGCCGCGCCCCAGGCTCCCGATTGGCTCGTCGCCGACAGCGCCGCGCGGACGGTCACGCTCGCCCTTCGGATTACCCCGGCACCGGACGGCGGCGCGGCGCTGATCAACGGCCACCGGAGCGGTGACCTCCAGATCGTCGTGCCGCTCGGCTGGACGGTGCAGTGGGACTGGCAGTCGGCCGACTCCACCGCGCCGCACAGCCTGGTGGTCATGGCCGAGCGCGAGAAGCTCCCCACCGAGGGTGGCCGCGCCGCCTTCACGAACGCGATGACGCGCATGCTCACCGACGGTCTCCGCCCGGGCCAGGGCGACCGCACCACCTTCACCGCCGATGAGGCGGGGTGGTACTGGATGCTCTGCGGCGTGCCGGGGCACGCGCTGGGAGGCGAGTATATCGGCCTCCGGGTGGACCCCGAGGCCACGACGGCCGGGGCCAAGCTCAAGGGCGGCTGAGCGCGCCGCTCCCACCCGACTTCCCACTCAGCAGTCGCTCGATCTCTGCTTCGAACTCCCGGATCAGCCTGGCGTGCTGCGCCCCCGTGGCCGGACCGTAAAAGCCCGCGTGCACCCGTCGCACGCGGCCGTCCCGGCCCAGGAATACCGTCGTGGGGAACGCGGTGAATCCATGGAGCTGCGGCAGCGTCGCGGCCGCGGCATCGACGTCGTTGACCCCCGCGAGGAGAAGCGGAAAGGGAATGCCGAACTTGTCACGGAAGCGGCGGACCTGCCGGGCATCGATCGCGGTATCGCCGGTCACCTCGTAGGCCAGCCCGACGATCTCGAGGCCGCGTGCGTGATACTTCCGGTAGAGCCGCACCAGTGCGGGAGCCGAGTCGTGGCAGGTGGGGCACCAGGTCCCGAACACGTCGACCAGCACCGCCTTTCCCGCGAAGCGTGGGTCACGCTCCGTGACGACATGGCCGTCGAGATCGGGAAAGGCAAAGCGGAAGGGTGCCGTCGTGTCCGCACCGGTGATCTCGGTAGGTCCCCGGAGGTGCGCGGCGCCCGTGCTCCGCAGCGCGATCCACGGTGTCTCGCTGTGGAGCCCCGCGTGAAACACCCCGCGGAGCGTGTCGCCGTGCAGTGCGCCCGTGAGCAGGTAGACGAACGAGCCATCGAAGTGGGCCAGCGCGAAACTGTCCCCTCGCACAGTTCCCGCGAAGTGCCCGTAGTCGCCGGTGTTGGAGATCAGCGTGCCTTCGAGCCCCCGAGGCCCGTTGCGGAACTCGAAGACGCGCGGGCTCGAGCCGAAATCGGAAAAGAAGGTCGCGTCCCATCGTCCCACGAGCGTGGCGGGCGCGTGGGTCACGGGCCAGCGGCCGCGGGACGCGCGAAACGGAATGACCCGCGGCCCCCGGTTGCCAAGGTTGCGATAGCTGCCGCTGAGTGAATCACCGTGGAAGGCGGCGGTGATGCTGGCCGCGTAGTCCGCGATTTCGAGCACCACGCTGTCCCCGCGGAGCCGCACGCTCGAGAGGGGGTGGCACTCGCGGCCGTTGCAGAGCCGCGCCATCCAGTGACCGGCTCCGCGTCCGATCTCGAGCGTGAACGGCAGGGTGCCACCCGCCAGGTCCAGCACCGCGCGCCAGGATCCCGCGGGCGACGGGGGGGCCAGGAACATGAGTGCCGCCGCGGCCAACCCGAGTCGCGTCACGGTACCTCGGCGGGAACGGCGGGGGTCGGACCGGTGCCGCTCGTATACCGCTCACCCGCAGGCACCGGCGCCGCGATCGTGTTGCCGCGCCAGGGTGCGGGACAGGGATAGGCCGTGCTGTAGGCGCAGAACGGGTTGCGCGCGCGATTGAAATCCAGCCGATAATTCCCGCCGCCGACCGGAACGAGCGTCACGAAGCGTCCCGCGGGGTAGCTTCCGTGCGCGTTGGTGGCGTCCCGGAAGAAGATCTCGAGCTCCGACTCCTCTCCCCCCGTGGTGGGCAGGCGGAGTACGCGGAGTCGGACCCGATCGCCCTGGATTGGCACGAGCACACTGCCGGCCTCCGCCGCCTGGACCTCGATTCCATCCACGCCGAGCACGCGGACCCTGCCGGGCCGCTCGGCGGGCGCCAGCGGCCCGCTGAAGGCCAGGGAC
>DATAHW010000103.1:0-6685 GCA_036262935.1 Gemmatimonadales bacterium
TGGGCCCCGGGCCCCGGCAGCCGGCGGTCGAGCCCGACGCGCTCCTGGAGATAGAAGACCGGGCCGCGGCTGGTGAGCCGGACCAGCACGGCCAGGAGCACGAAGACCGGCAGCAGCGCCAGCACCGCCAGCAACGCCAGCGTCACATTCACGGTGCGATGCGCCCACTCGCGGGCTTCACCGGGTACCGCGCGGCCGACGTGATTCACCGCTCGGGTGTACGCGCGAGACCACGCCGGCCGATACCGGGCCGGCGCGGCGTACGATCCCGAGATGTGTCGTCGGCGGACCCCGGAAGTTGCAGTTCCCATGGATGTCGTCGGCTCGTCTCTTCAGTTGGTGTGGGCGGAAGCCGCTCCATCCAGGAGCCGCTCCATCCGTAGCTTATAGGGTGTGCGCTGAGTTCCCTGTGACGCTTCTCACGTCGTGAAACATCTCACGTCACCGGGCGCCGAGGCTGCGGAGGACGGGCACGGGTGAGCAACGGGTGCTGGAGCTCACCGAGACCGAAGCTGGCCAGCCATTGGCTGAACCGCGACCGCTCGACCGCGGGCTCGTTGCCAGGATCGCTCGCCGAGGCGGCCGGCGGAGACTCCTCGCTGGTGCCGTCACCCCGCGCGGGTGCCGGATCGGGTCCTGGTTCGTCAATCATGCCGGTCGGTGTCCGCGTGGTTCAGGGTGGGTAGAGGGGGCTGCCCACCCTCCGTTCAAGGATGGCGCCGGAAAATTTGCCAGCCCACCCACCCGCACCACGACTCGGCACCACCAATGTAACCTATTGATGCCTCGAATGTTGTCCTGTATTATTACACCTGACGCCCGGCTGGGCACCAGGGCGGGCGTTGCTGCAGGGCCACATCGGGTCGAGGTGCCGCGCCACAGCGCCCGGCGTGGCGCGACTTCCGGCAAACTGTGGCATGTTTCCGTCGATGCCGGCCATCCCCCGTCCGGTGTCAAGTTCCAAGACATTCAGCCGTAGCGGGTTGCGGCTTCCCGACAGTCACGCACGCATCCTGCACTCAGGAAACCGGATGGCGTTTCCGTCTCTCACCATCAGTGGCTCAACTCAATGGCAAATCGAGACAAGGCTCCTGCCGCTCCGCTGGTGCTGATCGCCAATGACCAGGAGTGGTCGGCCCGATCCCTGGAGAGCATCCTCGGCCCCAGCGGCTACTCGGTCGTGCGCGCCTATACGGGCCAGCAGGCGCTCGAGCGGGCGCGCACCTCCCAGCCCGACCTGATCATCCTGGACGCGCAGATGCCCGATATGCACGGCTTCGACGTCTGCCGCGCCTTGCGCAATGATCCCCGGTTCAGTGCCACCACCCCGATCGTCATCACCACGTCGGGGCCTTCCGGCCGCACCCAGCGGCTCGAGGCGTATCGGGCGGGCGCCTGGGAATTCCTCGGCCAGCCACTCGACGGCGAGGCGCTGCTCCTCAAGCTGGGAACGTTTCTCCAGTCCAAGCAGCAGGTGGACGTGCTCCGTGAGGAAAATCTGCTCGATTCGGGCACCGGCCTCTACAATATGCGCGGCCTGGCCCGGCGGGCGCGAGAGATCGGCGCCGACGCGGTGCGCCGACGTGAGGCGCTCGCGTGCGTGGTGTTCGCGCCCGAAGCCGAGCAGGAGGGCGGAGAAGAGGCCGCCGATGAGGAGCTGGTGCGGCTCTCCGACCAGGTCGGCGCGGTGTTCCGGCAGGTTGGCCGCGGGTCCGATGCCATCGGGCGCCTGGGGCCGGTCGAGTTCGCGGTGATCGCTCCCGCCACCGGGTCCGAGGGCGCCGTCCGCCTGGTGGACCGGCTGGGCGGTGCGGTCGAGGCCACCCGGATTCCCGTGCGTGGCGGCGAGCGATCGGTGCGGATCAGGGCCGGCTACTGCGCGGTGCCGGACTTTGCCGAGTCGCCGGTGGACGCGGCCGAGCTTCTCCTCCGCGCGACGACCGCGCTCCGCGATCTCCGGCGGGGCGGCGAGGGAGAGCGGATTCGCTCGTTCGAGCAGGTGCCCCTGCAGTATCCCAGCTAGCGATCCAACCCGGACACATGTAGCCTGACCCCCACGGTATGTGGCGCGAGCTGGGCCTCGAGGTGTTGTGAGGACACGGCAATTGGTTGACAGAAGCCGCAAGTTGTAGTAGAAAAGTTACTTCCTCCCAGGCGCCCTGCGGAGGGAATCCATCGACCGCGTCGCGGTCCCGCCCCAGGAGTCCAGGATGTCCAATCCGCTCGTCCAGCAGGACCGGTCGGGCACGGCGTCGGCCGACGCGGCGTCTCGCGATCCGTTTTCGATCCCCAGCGAAGTCAAGGCAAGCATCCGCGTGCTCGTGGTCGACGACGAGCGCACCCTGCGCGAGAGCTGCGCGAGCGTGCTGCAGATGGACGGCTACAACGTCACGCTGGTGGGCCGCGGCGAAGAGGCGCAGGACACGGTGCGGCGGCGCAAGTTCGACATCATCCTGGTCGACCTCTACATGTCGCAGGTCTCGGGCCTCGACATTCTCCGGACCACCCTCCAGGCCTACAAGGACACGATCGTCGTGGTGATGACGGGAAACCCGAGCGTGACGAGCAGCATCGAAGCACTCCGGGCGGGGGCCTGGGACTACCTGCCGAAGCCGTTCAGCGCCACGCACCTGCAGGTGCTCATCGGGCGCGCGTCCCACGCAGTCATGATGGCGCGTGAGGCACAGGATCTCCGGGTCCAGTTGATGAAGCAGAACGGGCACAGCGACAAGATCGCCCTGATCGGGATCTCGCCGCTGTTCCGCCAGGCCGTGGAGCTGGCCCGGAAGGTGGCGGCGACCGACGCTTCGGTCTTCATCAGCGGCGAGAGCGGCACCGGGAAAGAGGTCATCGCCCAGTTCATCCACCAGAACAGCCGGCGGGCCGGCCGTACGCTGGTGCCGATCAACTGCGCCGCGCTGCCGGAGCCGCTGCTCGAGAGCGAGATGTTCGGCCACCGGAAGGGCGCATTCACCGGTGCCGACCGCGACAAGCCCGGCCTGCTCGAGACGGCCAACGGGGGCACGCTGTTCCTGGACGAGCTCACCGAGATGTCCATGCCGCTGCAGGCCAAGCTGCTGCGCGTGGTGCAGGACGGCGTCGTGCGGCGCGTGGGGAGCGAGCAGCAGGACGCGGTGGTGGACGTGCGCTTCATCTCCGCCACCAATCGCGAGCCGCAGGAGGCGGTGGACACGGGCGCCCTCCGGGGCGACCTGTTCTACCGGCTCCGGGTGGTGCCCATCAAGCTCCCGCCCCTGCGCAAGCGCCCGGAGGACATCCCCATCCTGGCCAATCACTTCCTTACCGTGTACTGGCAGCGGCATCGGCAGATGGGTGACCGCATCCCGCGGCTCAGCGAGGCGAGCGTCGGCTTCTTGCGCTCCCGCCCGTGGCGAGGCAACGTTCGGGAGCTCCAGAACGTCATCGAGCACGTCGCGGTGCTCGCGGAGCCGGACCAGACCATCCAGCCCAATGACATCCCGGTTTACGACGACGGCGGGGACTGGCCGGTCGAGGGACCGGTGAGCCCGGGGATGATGGACGAAGCCTACCATAGCGCCAAGGACCGGGTCGTGGCCCAGTTCGAAAAGGAGTATCTCTCGCGCCTCGTCACCCGCGCGGGCGGCAACATGTCCAAGGCGGCGCGGCTCGCGAGCATCGATCGCACCACCCTTTACCGGCTCATGGACAAGCACGCCTTCCACCGGGACGAGGGCTCGGGGTCGGCTGAGTGATACCGGAGGCCGCGCTGCCCGGCACCACCAGCGGCGAGCGCCGCCGAGCCGCACCCGGGGTCACCGCGCCGGCGCGCGTGTGGGACCCGGACGGTCCGTCGGACGGTGCGATCGCGCCCGCGCTCTGGGACGCTCTGCGCGAGTCGGTGTTCTGGGCGCAGTCGGAGTGGGAGCGCGCGGTGGAGCACGCCGCGGGCATGGAGGAGGTCACGGCCCATCTGGCCCAGCTCTGCCAGGCGGTGCGCGAGGAGGCCAGCGGCCAGAGTCCCGACCTCGCCGCGCTGCCGCGGAACGCGCTGTCCCGGCGCCTGGTGGGCCTCATGCGGGCGGCGTTCGTCGAGCGCGCGCAGGCACTTCCCTCGCCCGACGCGGGCCAGTTGCTCCGCGTGCTCGGCGCCCTCGAGCGGGTGAGCGAGCGCCTCGAGGCCGACTGGTCGCACCACTTCGCCGACCGACTCTCCGGACCCGATGGGCTGGAGCTCGTGGTGGAGGTGGCCCACGATCTCCGTTCGCCGCTCACGTCGATTCTCTTCCTGGCCGAGACGCTGCAGCGTGCGCGGAGCGGCCCCGTCAATCCGGTGCAGGAACGGCAGCTCGGCTTGATCTACAGCGCGGCCTTCGGCCTGAGCTCGGTGGCCAGCGACGTGATCGAGCTCGCCCGCGGCGGCGACCGCCTGGTGGACCTGGACCCGATCCCGTTCTCGGTCGCCGACATCCTCGAGTCGGTGCGCGACATCGTCCAGCCGATCGCGGAAGAGAAGAGCCTGACCGTCCGCCTGACTACGCCGGAGGCGGACTTCCGCGTGGGGCACCCGGTGGCCCTCAGCCGCGTACTGCTCAACCTCACTACCAACGCCCTCAAGTTCACCGCCGAAGGTTTCGTCGAGGTCATCGCCCGTGAGTCCGGGGCTCGGGCCATCGAGTTCTCGGTGCGCGACACCGGCCGCGGCATTCCGCCCCAGAGCATGGCGACGCTGTACGAGCCGTTCCGGCGCCGCCGGAAGCCCGGGGAGTACGCGTTCTCGGGCTCCGGGCTCGGGCTCTCGATCTGCCGGAAACTGGTCGAGGCGATGGGGTCGACGCTCGAGGTCGAGACCGCCCCGGGGTACGGGACGCGATTCCATTTCGCCCTCGACCTGCCGCTCGCCGGGGAGCCCCAGTTCGGCTGAGTACCCGCCCACTACCCGCGGTCCCCGACTCCGCATAAATTCTTGTGGCTGGCCACTTCCGGAACGATTCCGCCCGCGGGGCCCGGCGACCCGGCCGATGCCGCCCCCGAGCGTTGACCACTCCGTTCCCACCCGGTGGCGGCTGAGAGACGACCCCTGTGTGGGCTCCCGACCTCGCGCTCTCCTCGTTGCCCTGCCGCTTTCCGGGTCCGGCCAGGCGCGTCGAGGGGACCGCGCGAAGGTCGAGGGCCCGGAATTGAGCGCTACGTGAACCGACCGCTGATTCGGCCCGCTCGGCACTTGAGCCAGCCTCCAGTGCACGCCCCGAACGCCGCCCTCCTCATCGACTTCGACAACGTCACCCTGGGCGTCCAGAAGGATCTGACCAAGGAGCTCCGGACCCTCCTCAACAGCGATATCATCAAGGGCAAGGTGGCGGTGCAACGCGCCTACGCCGACTGGCGCCGCTATCCCCAGTACATCGTGCCGCTGTCGGAGTCCTCGATCGACCTGATTTTCGCGCCCGCCTTCGGCTCGAGCAAGAAGAACGCAACCGACATCCGCCTCGCCATCGACGCCATCGAGCTGGTCTTCACCCGGCCCGAGATCGGGACCTTCATCCTGCTCTCGGGCGACAGTGATTTTTCCACGATGGTGATCAAGCTGAAGGAGTACGGGAAGTACGTCATCGGGGTCGGGATCCGCGAATCGGCGAGCGATCTGCTGATCCAGAATTGCGACGAGTACTACTCGTACAACGACCTGGCCGGGCTCACCAAGGAAGTCGACACCCCGTCCATCCAGCGGGATCCCTGGGAGCTGGCCGGCGAGGCCGCGGCCCAGATGGCGCGCAACGGCGACGTCATGCGCTCCGACCGGCTGAAGCAGGTAATGCAGCAGATCGACCCGAACTTCGACGAGCGGAACGCCGGCTTCAACCGCTTCAGCAAGTTCGTGGTCGAGGCGGGACAGAAGGGCGTGGTGCGGGTGATCAAGCTCGACAATGGCCAGTACGAGGTGGCTCCGCCCGATGGCGCCGCCGCGCCGGCCGCCGCCGCATCGCCGAGCCGGCCGCGTGAGGCCGCCGAGGGACCGCGGGATGAGAACGGTCGCCGCGGGCGCAGCCGCCGCGGCCGCGGCCGGGAGCGGGGCCCTGCGCGCGAGCGAACCGACGAGGCGGCGACCGGTGGGACCGCCTCACGGGAAGCGCCGCCCGCGCGGGCGGCCCGCGCCGCCGAAGGTACGCTCACGTTGTCGCGCGCGTTTCAGTTGATGACCCAGGCGCTCTCCGAGCTGCGGGGTCCCGTACCCCACGAGGCGCTGCGCCTTCGCATGGTGGCATTGCACGGACGGGAAGACGCGCTGCTCGATGCCGCGCGATTCCAGCGTCTCCTGCGCCAGGCCAACGATGCCGAGGTCGCCGACGTGCGCAAGGTCGGAGATGACGAGTACGAGGTGTCGGCCCATCGCGCCGGCTCGGTTCCGTCCATCGCGGCGCCGGCCGCATCAGCAGCGGCCGCGCCGGCCGCGGAGCCCGTGGGCGTTGCGACGGAGCCCGCCGTGGAGTCGGGCAGTCGGGAGAATGGGCAGCGCCTGGGCCTGCGATTCCGGCGCGGTTCACGCGGGCCCGCCCGGCTGGGAGAGGTGCCGCTCGTGGGCGTGGTTCAGATCGATGCACCGGCCCCAGCACCGGCGCCTGCACCCACGGCGGAGCCCGCGGCGGAGCCGGCCGAGAGCGAGGCCACGGCGGCGGGGACCCAACCCGCCCGGAAGCCGACGCGG
>DATAHW010000104.1:0-2559 GCA_036262935.1 Gemmatimonadales bacterium
CCGGGACCACGCCCGCCAGGTGCGGGAGCACATGGTGGACCTGGGCGGCAAGGCATACTGGAACCAGTTCCAGCCGGCGCCCGACTTCGTCGTCATGT
The DNA here is from genome assembly GCA_036262935.1 of Gemmatimonadales bacterium. Taxonomy (GTDB): domain Bacteria; phylum Gemmatimonadota; class Gemmatimonadetes; order Gemmatimonadales; family GWC2-71-9; genus CAVVWJ01. The sequence goes on from DATAHW010000104.1 coordinate 99, forward strand.
TCCTTCCCGGCGAGGCCTTCTTCAGCGCCGCATGCCAGCACGACCCGTCGCTGATCGAGTTCGGTGTGAGCCGGCAGGTGATTCCGGCCAGTCCGACCACTCTGATCTCGCTGCTCCGGGCGATCGCCTACGGCTGGCGCCAGGAGCGGATCGCGCAGAACGCGCAGGAGATCAGTGAGCTGGGGCGGGAGCTGTACGAGCGGATCGCCACGATGGCCGAGCACTTCGACGGGCTCGGCCGGGCGCTCGAGCGGTCGGTCGAGACCTATAACCGGGCGGTGGGCTCGCTCGAGAGCCGGGTGCTGGTCTCCGCCCGGCGGTTCCGGGAGCTGGGGGTGGCGGGGGAGGAGCTGCCCGCACCGCCCTCGATCGAGCGGGCGGTGCGGGGTGTCGTCGCGGTGGAAATGACGTCGCTTCCCGAGTCGCACTGACCAGGGTGCCCAGACGCTCGAAGGGCGGGTTTCCCCCGTTCCACCTGGCCGACAGCCTTCACGACGCCCCCGTGGCGTCGGAGCTGGACCTGCATGGCTTCGGCGCCGGCGAGGTGCCCGCGGCGCTCCGGAATTTTCTCGCCACCTGGCAGCGGCGCGGCCGCGGCCTCGTGGTGCACGTGATCACCGGACGCGGCCGGAACTCGGCCCACGGGCCCGTGCTCCGCGGCAAGGTGTCGGCACTCCTCAAGGGAGAGCTCGCCGCGCTCGTCGCCGATTGGGGGCCCGATGAAAACGATGGCGGGTTCAAGGTAAGGCTCCGGTAGCGCCCGTCGGTCCGCGTTCCCGCAACACTCCGTCCCCGGTACACCGCCGGCAGGAAGGCTCGTCTGGCCCAGATCCAGCTCGTCCTCGCCCACGATCCTCTGCGGCTGCTCGAAATGGCGGCGGACGGCTTTCTCACTCCCCACCCGGGGACGCGCGATGAGCCGTTCCCCACGCCGTCCTATCTTCTCGCGCTGCGCCAGGGCGGGCTGCGGGACGATCTGATCGCGCTTGCCGCGGCGCGCGGGGTGCCCGGCTGGTTCGACCCACCGCTCTGCACCTTCCACGACCTGCCCCACTGGCTCGGCGGCACCGAGCGCACGCCGTGCGACGACTTCGAGCGCGCCGTTATCCTGGGTGGCGTGCTCCGCCGGCTGGGGGGCGAGGTGTTCGGACGGATGCACCGGGCGGAGGATTTCATCGGCGCGGTGGACCGGCTGTTCGGGGAGCTCATCGCCGAAGGGGTCGAGCCGGATGGATTCCGGGCGGCGCTCGAGGGTTGCGGCCAGCGCGACCCGTTCGAGCGGCAACGCGACAGCGAACTGGCCATCGCGTACACGGAATACGGCGCGGCGCTCGGGGCAAAGGGGCGGCGCGACGGGCGGGACGCGTGGCTCGACTGCGCGCGCGCCATTTCGGCCGATCCCGAGGGGCTCCCGCGGCGGCTCGGGGGCAGGCGGGAAATCCGGCTGCTCGGATTGCAGGACCTTCGCGGTGGGTGGCGGGGGCTGCTGCGGGCGCTCGCGGCGACGACGCAGCTCGACCGGGTGGTGATCTATTCGTGGGGCGAGCTGGACCTGGGCGAGGGTATCGAGGTCGAGGTCCGGCATGCGGATTCGCCCGGCGCCGGGAGCGCGACGCCGGCCGGGACCGTGCAGGTGATCTCCGCCCCCGACGTCGAGCGCGAGCTGGAGCTCGTGGCCACCCGCATCCGCGCGCTGGTGGATGGGGGCACGCCGCCCGCCCGCATCGCGGTCGTGACCCGGCAGGCGCGGCCGTACGTGGACCTGGCGCTCACCGCCCTCGACAAGGCCGGCGTGCCGGCCACGGCGCGCCGCCGCATCGCGCTGTGCGAGGTGCCGGTGGTGCGCGCGCTCCGTGCGCTCCTGGCCGCCGCGGCCGACGGCTGGTCGCGCCACGGCCTGGTGGAGCTGGCCGACCAGCCCTGCGCCGCCACCGAGCTGGACGCGCGGATTCTCAACTTCGCGGGTTTCCGGCGACGGGTGCGCGGGCTCCGCGCGTGGCACCAGGCGCTCGGCGAGCTGGTGACCGACGCCCGCCGCGAGGACGAGCGGCGGCGCGCCGGGGAGGAACCCGACGACCATCGGAAGCCGCTTCCGCCGTTGCTGCGCTGCGAGCGTGCCGCCGCGCAGTTCGAGCGCTTCGCCGAGCGCGCGGCCGCGCTGGACGGCACCCACACGCTGCGGCACTGGCTCGGCTGGCTGGACGATTTTCTCACCGCCGACCCGTGGCACCTCCGCGAACTCATCTACCAAGTCCCCGGCCGCCGATTCGACCTCGCCCGGGTGGACCTGAACGGCTGGCGGGGGCTCACGGAGATCGTGCGGGGCTGGCGCGCGGCGCTCGACGAGTGGGGCGGCGCCGACGCGCCGATCGACGTCGCCGAGTTCTACCGCCAGTTCTCCGACCTGCTCGACGGCGACGTCGCCCTCTGGACCGAGACGCAGCGCGGGGTGCAGGTGCTG
>DATAHW010000105.1:0-4811 GCA_036262935.1 Gemmatimonadales bacterium
CCCGATTCCCCCCGGCCACGGCACCGTCACCCCCAGCATCACCGTGGCCGGCGCCGCCAAGGCGATCGACTGGTACAAGAAGGCCTTAGGAGCAGAGGAAGTCTCGCGCTTCGAGGGTCCCGACGGCCACATCATGCACGCCGAGATCAAGATCGGCGACTCTTACATCATGATGGGCGACGAAATGCCGGAATACGGCGCCCGCGGCCCCGGACTCCTGGGCGGGACGTCCACCTCATTCTTCATCTACGGTTCGGATGTCGATGCCCGGTGGAAGCGGGCCGTGGACGCCGGCGGCAAGGTGATCATGCCGCTCGCCGATCAGTTCTGGGGCGACCGCAGCGGCTGCGTGGAGGACCCATTCGGGCATCAGTGGTGGATTTCGCAGCGGATCAAGGACATGACCCGGGAAGAGCTCCGGAAGGCGGGGGACGCGTTCATCGCGCAGCAGGCGTCGGCGTAATCGCGTCCTGATCCTCGGCGGCTGTCGAATCGATCCGGCATGCGTGACACGGATGACGCACGCCACCAGCCGGGCGGACATCGTAGCGGATGTCCGCCTCTTGCGTCCTCCCCACCGCCGAGACGACTGTATGGGCATGGCCGCCCCGATCTACTACACCGCGGACATGGTCCGCGCGATGCCGGACGACGGCAACCGCTACGAAGTGGTGTACGGCGAGCTGCTGGTGACCCCGGCGCCGCGGCTGTGGCATCAGAAGCTGGTTGTCCGATTGAGTCGAGCGGTGGAGAGCTACCTCGAGCGCGAGCCCGTCGGCGTCGCGCTGGCCGCGCCCGCCGATATCTCGTGGGGCCGGGACGTTCTGGTGCAGCCGGACGTGTTCGTCGCCGCGGCCGCCGAAGCCCGAACGCTTGTCTGGAGCAGGGTCCGCACGCTCCTACTCGTGGCCGAAGTGCTGAGCCCGTCCACCGCGCGCGGCGACCGCTTCCTCAAGCGCCTGCGCTACCGCGAGGCCGGCGTGCCGCTCTATTGGGTGGTGGACGGCGACGCGCACTCCGTCGAGGTCTGGACCCCCGCCGACGACTTCCCGCGCGTCGAGCGCGAGGCGCTCGTGTGGCATCCCGCGGGCGCGCGCGAGCCATTCACCCTTGGGCTCGAGGAGCTGTTCCGGCCGCTTTGAGCTGTGCAGGCAACCGACTCACCCCGCGCGAACTGCCCGCAGCACGCCGCTGTCGCCCAGGTGCGCCAGCAGAAACCCCGCCACCGCGGGCGGCGCGTTCAGGTCGAGCCGCCTGACCGGCCGCGCCACCGCGAGCGGCGCGTCCGTGGCCACGGCGATCACGCTCGGGTCTCCCGGCCAGCACCGCGGCGGCTCGCCGAGCCCCGGCCGGTAGACCTCGATCTTCGGGTAGCACTCGCGCGCGAAGCCCTCGACGAGCACCACGTCCACCCGCTCCGGGTCGAACCGGTCCAGCAGCTCCCGGAACGGCGGCTCGTCCAGGTCGCCCTCCAGCTCGCCGAGGTGAGCCCACCGGCTGCGCGAGGCGATGAGCACCTCCGCCGCCCCCGCCTCGCGCACCCGGTAGCTGTCCTTCCCCGGGCGGTCCATGTCGAACCCGCAGTGCGCGTGCTTCAGCACGGCCACCCGGAGCCCCTCGGCGCGGAGCGCCGGGAGCACCTGAGCAATGAGGGTGGTCTTGCCGCTCCCGCTGGCCCCGACGAATCCGACGACCGGGAGCACGTCAGATCCTCGCGATCTCGACCCGGTTGTCCGACTGGGTCCCGGCGCCGCCGAGGTTGGAGTGCCGCGAGGAGGTCGTCGAATTGACCGCCGACCCGCTCCGCGTCAGGCTCGGCCAGTAGCCCAGGCTGGCCATCGCCATCCCCTCCATCACGTCCTCGCTCAGATCCGCCAGCCCCTCGAAGGCGCCCCGCTCGTTGAACACCCGCACGTAGTCGCCCATGGCGATGCCGCGGGCCGCGGCATCCTTCGGGTGAATGACCACCCGCTGCTCACCCATGCGGCGCTGCTGCACCGGCTCGTTGGCGTACTGCGAGTTCAGGAACGCGTGCGGCTTGGGCGAGATCAGGCCGATCGGATACCGGGCTCCGAGGTCACCGTTTCCGCCCACCTCGGCCGGCGGGATGTAGTTGGGCACCGGATCCACCGGCTCCCCTGACTGCATCTCGGTGTAGCCGTTGCGCCAGACGGGGACGACGAAGTTGCCGTTCGCGGCCGCGCTCGCCTTGAACTCGCACTTGCCCGAGGGCGTCTTGAAATTGCCCTCGGCGTGCGGCGCCCGCTCGTCGGGCAGACCGACGTTGAGCCGCATCCATCCCCGCTCCTTGAGTGTCTCCAGGGTGATCCCCTCGAGCGCCGGTGCGTTCCAGTCGTACGCCCGGCTGAGATACTCGTCGTCGCTCAGGGACCAGTAGTCGTCCTCGAAGCCCATCGTCTTCGCCAGCCGGCGGAACATGTCGATGTTGGACACGCACTCGCCGGGCGTGGGAATCGCCGGCTGGTTGAGCATGACGTAGAGGTGGCCCCAGGTGACCTGCAGGTCGTACTGCTCCGCCTGGAGGGCGGACGGAAGGATGATGTCGGCGTACCGCGCCGTGTCGGTGAGGAACAGCTCGCTCACCACGGTAAACAGGTCCTCGCGCTCGAGTCCCCGGCGTACCGTGTTCGCGTTCTGCTGTTGGGACACCGGGTTGGAGTTGTGGATGAACACCGACATGAGCGGCGGGTCGAGGTCCATCTCGCCGGCGAGCGCCCGGCCGAGGTCGAGCTCGTTCACTACCCGGGTACCTGGCCGGATCCAGTCGGGCCGCTGGATGAAGTCGAAGTTGAAGGGGAACTCCCAGATCGGCATCTCCACTGCGCCCCCGCCGACGTGGCGCCACGCGCCGACCAGCGCGGGCAGCGAGCTGATCAGTCGCACCGCGTCGCCGCCGCCGGGTGAGCGCTCGATCGCCACTCCCTCGCGGATCGCCGACGGCTGCATGGTGGCGTACTCGCGGGCAAGCCGGCGGATGTCGTCGGCCGGGATCCCGGTGATCCCGGCGACCCGCTCGGGCGTGAACTCCAGGGCGCGCGCCTTGAGCTCCTCGTAGCCCAGGGTGTACCGCTCCACGTAGTCGTGATCCACCAGGTCTTCGGTGATGATCACGTGCATCATGCCGAGCGCCAGCGCGCCGTCGGTGCCGGGGCGGATGGGGATGTGCCAGTCGGCCGCCTTGGCCGTCCGGGTGCGCACCGGGTCGATCACCACGACCTTGGCGCCTCTCTCCCGCGCTTCGAGGATGAAGGGCCAGCCGTGCAGGTTCGTGCTGATCATGTTCATGCCCCACACGATGATGTACTTCGCGTAGGCCAGGCTCTCCACGTCGAGCCCGCCGGTCGGGCCCACGGTCATGATCCAGGCGGTGGAGGAGCCCGACTCGCAGTAGCACTTCTCGCCGATGGTGGCGCCGAGCCGGTTGAAGAAGGCATCGCCGCTGGTGAGGCCGTTGAGGGTGCCCTGGTTGCCCAGGTAGCAGTGGTTCATGATCGCCTGCGGGCCGTAGCGGGCGATGATGTCGGTCCAGCGCTGCCTGATCTCGGCGAGCGCCTCGTCGTAGGTGATCTGCTCGAATTGGCCGCTCCCCTTGGGACCGACCCGCTTCAGGGGGTGGAGCAGCCGCTCCGGGTTGTAATGGTGCTCCGCGTAGTCCTTGAGCTTGACGCACAACCCGCCGCGGGTCATGGGATGCTCGGGATCGCCGGTCACCTCGACCAATCTTCCGTCTTCCACGTGGTAGAGGAATGCGCAGGTGTCGGGGCAGTCCTGGGGACAGGCGCCTCGGACGATTCTGGTGGTGATTGCAGGTGCGGCCATGGGGGCCTCCGATTGTCGCGTGGAGCCCGGCAGGTGCGCGGCCGGCGGGGCGGCTTGCCAGCTCGACGATGGCGGTGGCTGCGTGGGGCCGTGCTTCCGGTGTGAGAACCTACGGTAGGACAGCAGTCGGGAGGCGTCAAGAGCGGCGGCGCTGTCACAGGGCCCGCGTATCGTTGCCCGTCCCCTCTGAAAGCTCGTCATCACCTGTCCGACCGGAGCTCCAATGCGCACCCGCTACCCTCTCGCCCTGCTCGCCCTCCTGACGGCCTGCGGCGGCACCACCCTCGTGGTGGATTCCGACACCTCGTGGGCCGGCAGCGTCGACGGCTACGGCTCGATCGCCGGCCGGCTCCGGGCCGAGTACGACCTGAACGATGGAGCAGGGAGGTGCTGGACCGTCTCGAAGACCACGGAAGCGGGCACGCTGCGGGTATATTCGACGACGAGCGAGTGGTTTGGCCTGGGGGAGGAGGTGAGCGGCGAGTCCACCACCACCCAGCCGATGGGCAGCGTCACCGGGTGCGCACGATGAGCGCGCGCACGGGCTGGACGGCCGCGGCCGCGCTCGCGCTCGCGCTGCTCGCCTGCAGGGACAGCGTGGCCCCGCTCGATCTGGCAGGCCCGCCGGCCACGGTTGCCGCCGCCGCGGGCGACCACCAGCGCGGCGTGGCGGGAGCGCCGCTCGATGGCGCGCTGACGCTGGCCGTGGCGGACGCCGCCGGGCGGCCGACCCCGGGCGTGGTGGTCGAGTGGAGCTCGAGCGGGGGCACGCTGAGCCAGCAGGTGGACACGACCGACGCCGCGGGCCGCTCGAGCGTCTCGTGGACCCTCCCGCCGGCGCCGGCCGTCTACACCGCGACTGCCGTCGTCGACGGCATGACGCCGGTCGGCTTCACGGCAACCGCTCAGCCGGTGGCCGGTGACATCGTGTTCCGCTTCATCGATGCGGGCGGCTATCACGCCTGCGGGAT
>DATAHW010000106.1:0-5711 GCA_036262935.1 Gemmatimonadales bacterium
CGTTCTTTTGTGGCCCGGCCGATCCCCCCTCGCTCGTCTCGCGGTGCGCCGGAGCGCCGGCGTACACGTACCCGTTAGCGCTGCGTCCCGTGACTCTCCTGCCCCCCGTGCTCCATGTGCCCGTGGTTCATCGCCCCCATGTGCTCTCCCCGCACCTGCAGAGACGCCAGATCCCGCTGGTAGGTCGGATCGCTCGGATCGATCTTCGGCCACTTGCTCATATCGTCCGGCACGAACAGCCCGACCATGTGCGCCATCGCGCCCTTGATCAGCGTTTCGCCCGTGGGGTTGTCGTACTCGCCAACCACACGGTACGGGTGATTGGCCGCGAGCTTGAGCCCGTCGCCGCTCACCCCGTAGAGCTTGCGGCTCATCTTGCTGACCTTCCCCGCCGCGTCCCGGGTCGCCACCACGCTGGTGATCACCTTGCCGGTCACCGCGTCTTCCAGCCGAACGCGGACGCCGTAGTCGTGCATGTGGCCGCCGACGCCGAGGAGGCGCCCGCCGACCGGCAGCGTGAACTCGTACGCCTTCGAGGACTTGCCCGGGGGCACGTCGAAGGTGTTGCTGCCGCCCACGGTAAGGTTCACGTCCATGTAGATGGGCAGGGAATTGACCGGTCGCGGGTTCTGATTGCTCGGCGTCCACAGCATCGTGAGCTTCAGATAGACCCCGTCCAGCTCCTTGCCGGTGTCGTTGTGCCAGGCCACGTACATGCCGAGCTTCATGCCGGGCTTCATCGGGACGCCGATCGTCTTGGGCACGCTGACCTCGGAGTCGGTCTCGGTACCCGCGCCCATCAGCCGCTCGGCCGCCGGATAGAGCAGTTGGCGCCGGCTGAAGTTGACCATGATCAGGTGATGCATGACATGCCGGGGCACCGGCTGGCCCTGGGCATTCACCAGGTCCACCCGGAAGCCCCGGAACCAGCCGTCGACGGGCCACTCGAAGTTCTGGACCGGCGTGTCGTGTGACATGCCCAGGTCCATCATCGCGTGGTCCTCCATCGGCGGCATATTCGGCAGGTCGTAGGGACCGGCCGTGATGGTCAGCTCGTGCTTCGACGAGTCCACGGTCACACTGGTCGACGCCGGAGCTCCCGGCGGGGCCGCCAGCAGCGGCACGGCGAGCAGCATGCTCCACAGCATCTTCACGATCTCCGCGACAAGGGACGGCCGCGACGGCGTTGCGCGCCGGTCGGCCGTCCGGCAAGTTACCCGCGTTCAACGCACGGGGGTCCGGCCACAGGCCCGCGGAACATCTGAGAGCGCGAGGGCAATGTCAAGCAGGCGGATGTGGCGGGTCGTGATGCCGGTCCTCCTCCTGCTGCCGGGCGCGCGGGCGGCGGCCCAGGAGCGCCTCTTCCCCTCGGTCGCGGGCTTCGAGCTGCCGCAGGCGTCGCCCCGCGTGCACGGGCTCGTGGCCCGGTTCCTCTCGGCGCGGCGCGGCGACAGCGAGTTCGGACGCGAGCCCGAGGGGGAGGTGGCCCTGGGCGAAAACTTTCCCCTGGTGGCCCTCCGCCGCGGGGTGCGCCCCATCACGCTCGGCTTCGGCTCGCAGGTCTACGGCCGGTTCAGCCTGGGCGACCGCAAGAGCGCTCTCATCAGCAACGACTGGGTGGTCGAGCTCAACACCACCGCCGTACTCGGCGCCTGGACCCTGACGGGCGAGCTCTACCACGAGAGCAGCCACCTGGGCGATGAGTACGGTGACCGCTTCGGCGCGAGCCGCATCGACTGGACCCGCGAGGTGGCCTCCGCCTGGATCAGCTACGGACCCGGTCCCGTGCGGATCTCCGGCAACTTGAGCTGGGTGCTGATCGATGAGCTGGGTCTCGCGCGTCCCGGAGGGGCCGTGGCCGCCGATTTCGAAGGGCGCGCGGTGGGCCGCGTCCTGGGCGCCGCCGTCCGGCCGGTGGCAGGCGTGTACTTCGAAGGCGCGGCGGCCACGAGCTGGCGCGTCAGCAGTTCGGCCAAACTGGGCCTGTCCGTCGCCGCGGCCTCGGGCGGCCGGGCGCTCGGGATCGCGCTGATCGCACACGACGGACTGTCCACCCAGCGGCAGTTCTTCCGGCGCGAGAGCCGCTACGTTGGCGCGGAGCTGCGGTTCGATCTCTAGCCGGTCCCGATGACGTCCGCCCTGTCGCTCTGACCGCCTTCTGCCTGGCCGCGCGACCGCCGGTGTTCCAGCCCTGCCGAATTGACCTCACCTGACGGCCCTCCGCTTGCTCCCGCTGCCGCACCGAACCGCTTGACAGTCGTGTCATCCGGCTTATCTTTGCGACCAGTGGCTGGCACTCCAGGATTGTGAGTGCCAATGGATTGTCGTACAAGATCTTACATACCCCAACAGAGCTGTGGAGGACAGAGATGGCGACTGCTACCAAGGCCAAGCCCGGCCTCAAGATCCAGCCCCTCGAAGACCGGGTGGTCATCCTGCCGGCCGACGAGGCGGAGGCCATGCGGGGCGGCCTCTATATCCCGGACACCGCCAAGGAGAAGCCGACGCAGGGCGAGATCATCGCCGTCGGTCCGGGCCGATTCGAGAAGGGCGCGCGAGTCCCGGTCGACCTCAAGGTCGGCGACCAGGTGATCTACGGGAAATACAGCGGCACGCCGTACACGTTCGATGGCGACGAGTACGTCATCATCAAGGCGTCCGACGTCCTCGCCAAGCTCGGCTGACCTCGGCCGCGCATCCACACTAAGGAGAACTACAGATGGCAGCGAAAGAGCTCCTCTTCAACACCGACGCTCGCGCCAAGCTCAAGCGGGGCGTTGACGCCCTGGCCGAGGCCGTCAAGGTCACCCTCGGCCCCAAGGGCCGCAATGTCGTCATCGACAAGAAGTTCGGCTCGCCCACGGTCACCAAGGACGGCGTGACCGTCGCCAAGGAGATCGAGCTGAGCGATCCGATCGAGAACCTGGGCGCGCAGATGGTGAAGGAGGTCGCCACCAAGACGTCCGACCTCGCGGGCGACGGCACCACCACCGCCACCGTGCTCGCGCAGGCCATCTTCCGCGAGGGCCTCAAGAACGTCACCGCGGGTGCCAACCCGATGGAGCTCAAGCGGGGCATCGATCGCGCGGTCGAGGCCATCATCGAGCAGCTCCGCACCCTGTCGGTCCCGTCGGCCGGCAAGAAGGAGATCGCCCAGGTCGGCACCATCTCCGCGAACAACGACAAGGAGATCGGCAACCTGATCGCCGAGGCGATGGAGAAGGTGGGCAAGGACGGGGTCATCACGGTCGAGGAGGCCAAGGGCCTCGAGACCACGCTGGAGACCGTGGACGGCATGCAGTTCGACCGCGGCTACCTGTCCCCGTACTTCGTCACCGATCCGGAGAAGATGGAGACCGCGCTGGAAGACGCGTACCTCCTGATTCACGACAAGAAGATCTCGGCGATGAAGGAGCTGCTCCCGGTGCTGGAGAAGGTGGCCCAGAGCGGCCGGCCCCTCCTGATCATCGCGGAGGACGTCGAGGGCGAGGCGCTCGCGACGCTGGTGGTGAACAAGCTCCGCGGCACGCTCAAGGTCGCGGCCGTCAAGGCGCCGGGCTTCGGTGACCGCCGGAAGGAGATGCTCCGTGACATCGCGGTGCTCACCGGCGGGCAGGTCATCTCGGAAGAGGTCGGGTTCAAGCTCGAGAACGCCACGCTCAACGATCTCGGCCGCGCCAAGCGGGTGGTGATCGACAAGGACAACACCACGATCGTCGACGGCAAGGGCAAGGAAGGCGACATCACCGGCCGCATCAACGAGATCAAGGCCGCCATCGACAAGAGCACCAGCGACTACGACCGCGAGAAGCTCCAGGAGCGTCTGGCCAAGCTCAGCGGCGGCGTGGCGGTGATCAACGTCGGCGCCGCGACCGAGACCGAGATGAAGGAGAAGAAGGCCCGGGTCGAGGACGCGCTGCATGCCACCCGCGCGGCCGTGGAAGAGGGCATCGTGCCCGGCGGTGGGGTCGCGCTGCTCCGTGCGCAGTCCGCGCTCGACAAGGTTCGTGGCACCGAGGACGAGAAGATCGGCGTCGAGATCGTTCGGCGCGCGCTCGAGGAGCCCATCCGGATGATCGCCCAGAACGCGGGCGCCGAGGGCTCGATCATCGTGGCCAAGGTCCGCGAGTCGAAGGAGAAGAACTTCGGCTACAACGCGGCCACGGGCAACTACGAGGACCTGGTCAAGTCGGGTGTCATCGATCCGACCAAGGTCACCCGGACGGCGCTGCAGAACGCGGCGTCGATCGCCGGCCTCCTCCTCACCACCGAAGCCGTGGTGGTGGAGAAGAAGGAAGACAAGCCGGCCCCGGCGATGCCGCCGGGCGGCGGCATGGGCGGGATGTACTAGTCGTTCAGCAGGGACACGGAACGCGACGCCCCGGGCTCACACCCGGGGCGTCGTGCGTTTTCCGTCCATTGCGGCCCCCGTCAGCGGCATGCAACTTGGTAGCGGACGTGACCGGGCCCCAGGCCGCCTCCGCGCCGGCTTCGGCTCGCCGGCGACGTGCTCGCCCGTATGCATCCATTCTTCCGGCTCGCTGCTCTCGCCGTCAGTTCGCCCCTGCGCTCCTCGACAGGAGACCACCATGCCCCGTGCGCTTATCCGCACCGCCGCGCTTGCGCTCGCGACCGCGTTCCTCCCGGTCGCGACCGCGGCCGCCCAGAAGCTGACGCTCTCGCCGACGATCGGCGTCTACATCCCCACGAGCGAGCTCGTGAAGGCGGCCAACGGCCAACAGTTCAAGCAGCAAGTTGCGCTGGCGGTCGGCGGGCGCCTCGGCCTCAATTTCAGCCCCCGGTTCGGCATCCTGACCTCCGTGACCTACGTGCCGAGCGATCTCAAGCTCGATCTGGCCACCGGAGAGCAGGTCAAGGACGACGCGAACCTGCTCTTCGGCAGCGCGCGGGCGACGTTCTATGTCCTGCCGGTCACCGCACCTGTCTGGCTCAACCTCAACGGCGGCGTGAGCTACGTCAGGCGCGGCGGCGACGCGTACGCGGGTCTGAGCGACAAGGACGACATCGGTGGTGTGGTCGGCACGACGGTGGGCCTCCATCTCGGCAGCCTGCTCAGTTTGTATGTGGCGGCCGACGACTACATCTACGGAACGCGGATCGACGAGACCTCCTTCGAGGCGGAGAAGAAGACCCAGAACGATGTCCATCTGTCGGTCGGATTCGGCATCCCCGTCGGACGCTGAGCTGGTTGGCCGGCAGCCGCCCCACGATTACACTCAAGCCGCGTTCGGCCGCAGGGTACTCGTCATTCGGGAGCAAACGTGAGGATCGGTTGGATGCTGGCGGCGGGGCTGCTGGCCGCACCGGGAGTCGTCGCGGCGCAGCAGCAGGCCATTCTGGGGACCTGGAAGTTCGACCTGAAGCAGGACCCGAAGAAGGCCGGTCCACGGATCGTGATCGTGCGACCGGACAGCAGCGCGAGCTACGGCACGCAAACCGTCCGCTGGCGCATCGTCGGCGACAGTCTGGCGCTCGCGCTCGGCGGCGAGTGGGTCAACTACCGGCTCAAGCTGAAGGGGAAGCACCTCACCCTCTCGGGTGGTGACCTACACGAGCCGGTCACGTTCCAGCTGGTGGGCCCGCCGACCGCGCGGCCCGACTCGGTAGCGGTCCCGCCGGATCCGGAGGGTGGGTAGGGGAGGGCGGGCGGGCGGGCGGGCAGGCGGGCGGGCGGGCGGGCGGCGGGCAGG
>DATAHW010000107.1:0-18123 GCA_036262935.1 Gemmatimonadales bacterium
GCTCGTCCAGCGTCAGCTCGCGGATCAAGCGTGGCGGCGAAGCCGCGGCGCGGGGCCGCGCCGCACGTCGGGCGCCGCCATGGCCTTGAGCTCGTTGAGCTGGTCACGCAACATGGCCGCGAGCTCGAACTCGAGGTTGGCGGCGGCCTCGCGCATCTGCCGCTCCAGCGCCTGGACGAGCGCCGCGCGCCGGGCCGGGTCGCGCAGGTCCACCTTGTCCTGCACCGCGAGCCTGGGCTCCGGGCGCTCGGTGCGGGCGTCGGCCACGTGGGTCGAGAGCCGCACCTCCTCCATGGACTTCACGATCGAGCGCGGCGTGATCCCGTGCTCGAGGTTGTAGCGCTGCTGGATCTCGCGGCGGCGGGTCATCTCGTCGAGCGCGCGCTGCATCGAGCCGGTGATCCGGTCGGCGTACATGACGGCCCGGCCGTTCACGTGCCGCGCCGCGCGGCCGATGGTCTGGACCAGCGACCGGTCGCTCCGCAGGAAGCCCTCCTGATCGGCGTCGAGGATGGCGACGAGCGACACCTCGGGCAGATCGAGCCCCTCCCGCAGCAGGTTGATCCCGACGAGCACGTCGAAGTCGCCCAGCCGGAGCCCGCGGAGGATCTCCATCCGCTCGATCGCGTCGATGTCGGAATGGAGGTAGCGCACCCGCACGCCGGCCTGCTGCAGATAGTCGGTGAGATCTTCGGACATCCGCTTGGTGAGCGTGGTGACGAGCACGCGCTCGTGGCGCGCCTCGCGCAGCCGGATCTCGTTCAGCAGGTCGTCCACCTGGCCGCGCACGGGACGGATGTCCACTTCGGGATCGACCAGCCCGGTGGGCCGGATGATCTGTTCGACCACGACGCCCCCGGAGAGCTCCAGCTCGAACGCGCCCGGTGTGGCCGAGAGGCTGATCATCTGCGGCACGAGCGTCATGAACTCGTTGAACTCGAGGGGCCGGTTGTCGAGCGCGGACGGCAGGCGGAACCCGTAATCGACCAGGGTGAGCTTGCGCGCGCGATCGCCGTTGAACATCCCGCCGATCTGCGGCAGCGTCACGTGCGACTCGTCCACCACGACCAGGAAATCGGGCGGAAAGTAGTCGAACAGGCAGGCCGGCCGCTCGCCCGCGCGGCGGCCGCTCAGGTGCCGAGAGTAGTTCTCGATGCCGGCGCAGGTGCCCACCTCGAGCAGCATCTCCACGTCGAAGTTGGTGCGCGACTCGAGCCGCTGCGCCTCGAGCAGCTTTCCCGCGCCCTTGAGCTCCGTCAGCCGCTCGGCCAGCTCCGCGCGGATGAGGGAGACGGCGCGCTCGATTTTCGGGCGCTCGGTGACGAAGTGCTTGGCCGGATAGATGGCACACTGCTCGAGCTGCGCGATGGAATCGCCGGTGAGGGGATTGATCTTGCTGATCCGCTCGACCTCGTCACCCCACAGCTCGATCCGGATGGCCTGCTCCGCATAGGCCGGGAAGATCTCGATCGAGTCGCCGCGAACGCGGAAGGTGCCCTGCTCGAAGGCCACGTCGTTGCGGGCGTACTGGATCCGGACCAGCTCGCTCAGGATCGCGTCCCGCCCGCGATGCTCGCCGCGGCGCACGGTCACCATGAGCTTGCGGTACTCGACGGGGTCGCCCAACCCGTAGATGGCGCTCACGGTGGCCACGATGACCACGTCCTCGCGCTCCATCAGACTGGAGGTGGCGCGGAGGCGGAGGCTCTCGATGTCCTGGTTGATCGAGGCGTCCTTCTCGATGTAGACATCGGTCGAGGGGACGTACGCCTCGGGCTGGTAGTAGTCGTAGTAGGAGACGAAGTACTCGACCGCGTTCTTCGGCAGAAACTGCCGGAGCTCCCCGTAGAGCTGCGCCGCCAGCGTCTTGTTGTGCGAGAGCACCAGGGTGGGCTTGCCGTAGTTCGCGATCGTATGGGCCAGGGTCATGGTCTTCCCCGAGCCGGTGACGCCGAGCAGAGTCTGGTACTTGTCCCCGCGCTGGAGCCCGGCCGTGAGCTCGGCGATGGCTTTCGGCTGGTCGCCGGCCGGGGCGTACGGAGCAATGACCTCGAAGCGGTTCATCGCGGTAATATAGTGGTGCCGGGGTTTGTTCGGGAGAAGGATGAAAAGACGGAAGGCTGGAAAGACGAAAAGACGGAAAGACGGAAAGAGGGGCCGTCCTTCCCTCAGCCGCCGAGCGCCGCGCAGAACTCCCCGAAGACCTCCACATACCGGTCCACGTCCGCTTCCGAATGCTGCACCGACAGCGTCCACTGCTCCTCGTCGCCCGGGGTCATGAAGATGCCGCGGTTGAGGAGCCAGGGGTACGAGGCGGCGAACAGCTCGGGCCTGGTGTCGAGGAAGTCACGGTAGTCCCGCATCGGGGCCGGACGGTAGGAGACGCAACCCTTGGCGCCGAGGTCGACCGTGTGAGCCGGAATGCCGGCGCGATCGATGGCCGTCTGGCAGCCGCTCGCGAGCCGCGCGCCCAGGCGCGCGAGGTGCCGGTAGGCGTCCGCGGTGAGGACTTCGCGGAGCTGTACCAGCCCGACCCGCGAGACGAGCGGATTGCCGTTGTAGGTGCCCATCTGCGACACGCCACGCTCGATCAGCCGCATGAGATCTTCTCGGCCGCCGAACGCCGCCGCCGGAAGGCCGCCCGCCATCGCTTTGGCCAGGCAGAGGAGGTCCGGCCGCACACCGAACCGCTCGGTGGCCCCACCCGGCGCGATGGTGAAGCCGGTCTTCACCTCATCGAAGATGAGGACGACTCCGAACCGGGTGCAGAGCTCGCGCACGCTCTGCAGATACCCCGGTCGGGGAAGGATGATGCCGACGTTCATCATGGCCGGCTCGAGGATGAGACAGGCGATCTCGCCACCCCGCTCCTGGAACACGCGCTCGAGGTGGCCCGCGGCGTTGAACGGCACGACCTCGATGTACTTCGCGGCGTCCTTCACCATTCCTCGCGAGACCGGCGCGGTGCCGGGCCGGTCGCGGCCGCCCATGAGATCGGCGTTGGGAACGATCGAGAACATCACGCTGTCATGGTGCCCGTGGTATGAGCCTTCGATCTTGCAGACCACATCCCGCCCGGTGGCCGCGCGCGCCACGCGGATGGCGTCCATGGTGGCTTCGGTCCCCGAGTTGGTGAAGCGGAGCATGTCCAGGCTGAAGCGCCGGCAGATCTCCTCGGCGAACTCGACCGCGGCCTCGGTCGTCACGGCGAAGTGGGTGCCGCCGGCGGCGGCCTCCCGGATCGCCTCCACGATCCGGGGGTGCGCGTGGCCGGCCACCATGGCCCCGAACCCGCAATGGAAATCCAGGTACTCGCCGCCATCCTGGTCCCAGAGGTGGCTGCCGCGGCCGTGGCTCACGTAGATCGGATACGGCTGCATCTTCTGAAACGACGACACGACGCCGAACGGAAGCGTCCGCGCGGCGCGCTCGAAGAGCCGGGCCGAGGCCGGCGAGCGCGCGAGCAGCCGCGCCATTTCGGCCTGCGCGATCTCGCGCGCCCGGCCGAGCAGCCGATCGCCCGCCGGCCGGCCGCCGGCGATGGTGTGAGTCATGGCAACGCGTCCCATCGGGAGGGGTGGGCCTCAGGTTGCGCCCGGCAGGCGCGGTTGTCAACTCCCCGGGCCGCATGCACATTGAGGCGGCATGCGCATCTCCTCGGCCCAGGCCGCCTCACGTGACCCGGTCATCGCGCTCGAGCACGTGGTCAAGCGATTCGGCCAAGCCAGCGCGGTGGAGGATGCCCACTTTGCCGTCGCGCGCGGCGAGTTCTTCTCCCTGCTGGGTCCGTCCGGGTGCGGCAAGACCACCACGCTCCGCATGATCGCCGGCTTCGAGCAGCCGACGGCCGGCCGGATTCTGCTCGACGGCCACGACGTCGCCGGAGTGCCGCCGTACCGCCGGCAGGTGAATACCGTCTTCCAGCACTACGCCCTCTTCCCCCACCTGACCGTCGGCGACAACGTGGCCTTCGGACCGCGGAGCCGGAAACTGGGCGCCGCCGCGACGGCCCGCCGCGTGGCCGAGCTCCTGGCCGTCGTCCGGCTCGACGCGTTCGCGGACCGGAAGCCGGCGCAGCTCTCCGGCGGACAGCAGCAGCGCGTGGCGCTCGCGCGGGCGCTGGCGAACCACCCCAGCGCGCTGCTGCTGGACGAGCCGCTCGGCGCGCTCGATCTCGCGCTCCGCCAGGCGATGCAGCTCGAGCTCAAGCGCATCCAGCGGGAGGTGGGGATCACGTTCGTCTACGTGACCCACGACCAGGAGGAGGCGCTCACCATGTCCGACCGCATCGCGGTCATGAGCGAGGGCCGCATCGAACAGATCGGCTCGCCGAGGGAGATTTACGACGCGCCTGCCACCGGCTTCGTCGCCGGCTTCATCGGGGCCGCCAACC
Source organism: Gemmatimonadales bacterium (assembly GCA_036262935.1). Taxonomy (GTDB): domain Bacteria; phylum Gemmatimonadota; class Gemmatimonadetes; order Gemmatimonadales; family GWC2-71-9; genus CAVVWJ01. The sequence goes on from DATAHW010000107.1 coordinate 4,394, forward strand.
TGCTGCCGGCGGTGGTGCGGGACGTAAACGGCACCGCGGTCACGGTCGAGCTTGCCGGCGGCCATCGCGTGACGGTGCCCGCCGGCAGCGGAGCGGCCGCGGCCGGTTCGACGGTCAGCGTGATGCTCCGGCCCGAGCGCCTGCGCCTCAGCGAGTCGGCGCCGCGGGACGGCGAGTCGCTGCCGGTCACGCTGGAGCAGTCGGTGTTTCGGGGGCCTGTGGTACGCCACACGCTCCGGGCGGCCGATGGGACGGTGATCGTCGCGCACGCCGCCGCCGGACCATGCCTCCCGGCGTTCCGGACGGGCCTCCCGCTCTGGGTGACCTGGGATGCCGATGCCGCCCGCGTGCTTCCGCCGGCGGGGCGCACCGGGCCCCAGGCCACCGTGCGGTGAGCGACGCGGAGCCCCGCGCCGGCGACTCGATCAGCCGCCGGCGCTTTCTCCTCCGCTCGGCGCTGGCCGCCGGCGGTTTGACGCTGGGGAGCGGCCTCTCCGCGGCCTGCGGCCGCGGCGCCGGCGGCCGCACGCTCCGGATCTCGAACTGGCCGCTGTACATCGACGACCGCACGGTCGCCGACTTCGAGCACGCCACGGGGATCCGCACCGAGTACACCGAAGACATCAACGACAACGCCGAATTCTTCGCCCGGATCAGCGAGCCGCTGAGGCGCGGCCAGAGCATCGATCGCGACATCATCATCCTGACCGACTGGACCGCGGGGCGGCTCATCGAGCTCGGCTACGTGGCGCCGCTCATCCCGGAGAAGTTTCCCAACAAGGCGAACCTGCAGGACGATCTGGCGCAGGTGGACTTCGATCCGGGGCGGAGGTACAGCGTGCCGTGGCTGTCCGGGATGACCGGCATCGGCTACAACCCGGAAAAGACCGGCCGCGAGCTCACGGGCGTGGAGGATCTCTTCGATCCCCGGCTCAAGGGGCAGGTCACGATGCTCACCGAAATGCGCGACACGCTCGGGCTGGTGATGCTGGGGATGGGGCGGGATCCCGCCCGGTGCACCCGCGCCGACGTGGAGGCTGCCGCCGCGCGGGTGAAGCAGGCGCGCGAGCGAGGGCAGATCCGTAAATTCACCGGCAACGACTACGCCGAGGACCTGGCCGCGGGCAACATCGCGGCGGCGCTCGCCTGGTCGGGCGACATCCAGGGACTGGCCGCGGACAACCCCGGCCTCCGCTGGCTCGCTCCCGCGGAGGGTGCGATCCTCTACTCCGACAACATGATGATTCCGAGGAGCTCCGACCGGCGTGACCTAGCGATGGCCTGGATGGACTACGTGTACGATCCCAGGCACTCGGCCCGGATCGTGGCGGGCGCGCCCTACCTCTCGCCGGTCAAGGGCGCGGCAGCGGAGCTGGCCAGGATCGCGCCGGAGCTGGCCAGGAGCCCGCTGGTGAATCCCCCGGCCGAGCTCCGGGCGCGGCTGCACGTGTTCCGCACGTTGAGCGACGCCGAGGCCACGGACTACAACCGCATCTTCCAGGATGCGATCGGGGCGTAGCGACATGGCCGGGAGCGCCTCGCACCGCCGGAGCCGCCTGGCGCCGTACCTGCTGGTCGCGCCGGGCATTGTCTGGCTGCTCGCCTTCTTCGTCGCGCCTCTCGTGATCCTGGCGAGCACCTCGGTGGGCCAGGGCGGCGCGTGGTACGAGACGTACGCGCTCGCGCTGGGCCGCTACGGCCCGCACTTCCTCCGCTCTTTCAGGTATGCGCTGGCGGCCACGCTGCTGGCGCTGGTGCTGGGCTATCCGCTGGCCTACTTCATCGCCTTTCGCGCCGGCCGGCTCAGGCACCTGTTCCTCGGGCTCGTGATCCTGCCATTCTTCGTCACCTTCCTGGTCCGCACCTTCGCCTGGAAGACGATCCTGGGCGACGGCGGGCCCGCGGTCTGGCTGCTGCAGCGGCTGCACCTGCTGGGCGCGCACGGGCGGCTGCTCGATACCTCGATCGCCGTCGTGGGCGGGCTCACCTACACCTTCCTGCCCTTCATGGTCCTGCCGGTGTATGCGAGCCTGGAGAAGCTCGACCGCCGACTGGTCGAGGCGGCGGAGGACCTCTACGCGACGCCCGGCGCCGCGTTTCGCCGGGTGGTGCTTCCGCTCTCGCTTCCCGGGGTGTTCGCGGGAAGCCTCCTCACCTTCATTCCCGCGGCCGGTGACTTCATCAATGCCCAGTTGCTGGGCAGCCCGAACCAGCAGATGATCGGCACGGTGATCCAGAACCAGTTTCTCGACGTGCGGGACTACCCGCTCGCCGCGGCACTCTCGTTCGTCCTGATGGCGCTCATCACGGTGGTGGTGCTTGCCTACGCGCGGCTGCTCGGAACCGAGGAGCTCGCGTGATGGTGCGGCTCCGGCGCTGGCTGCTCGGCGCCTGGGCCTGGCTGGTGCTGGGGTACCTGTTCCTGCCGATCGTCGTGATCGTGGTCTACAGCTTCAATCGGCCGGCGGGGAAGTTCAATTTCGTCTGGAAGTCGTTCTCGCTGGAGGCATGGCGGCACCCGTTCGTCCATCCGGCGCTGGTCGACGCCATGCGGCTGAGCCTGCGGGTGGCGGCGCTCTCGACCGCCGTGGCCACGGTGCTGGGGACCCTCATCGCCCTCGCGCTCACCCGATACCGCTTTCGGGGGAGCGCCGCCGTCTCCCTGCTCCTCGTTCTTCCGCTTACCACGCCCGAGGTGGTGCTCGGCTCCTCCCTCCTCTCGCTCTTTCTCGATCTGGGTGTTCGGACCGGGTTTGCCACCATCGTGGTCGCCCACGTCATGTTCTCGATCAGCTACGTGGCGTTGACGGTCCGGGCGCGGCTCCGGGGATTCGACTGGACGCTCGAGGAGGCGGCCATGGATCTGGGAGCCTCGCCCCTCAGAGTGTTCCGCACCGTCACCCTCCCGCTCATCGCACCGGGGGTCGTGGCGGCGGCGCTGCTCGCCTTTGTGCTGTCGCTCGACGACTTCATCATCACGCTGTTCAACGCCGGCAGCGAGGTGACCTACCCGCTTTATGTCTACGGCGCGCGGCGGGCCGCGTTTCCTCCGCAGATCAACGTGATGGCCACGGCCCTCCTGGTCGCGAGCCTGCTCGCGGCCGGCGCGACCACGCTCTATTTCCGGACCGCGAAGGTTTTCGCGTCGACCGAGTCGCCGTTGAGGTAGAGCGTGACCAGATAGGTGCCGGGCTTCCATCCCGCGGGCTGGGCGAGGTGGAACTCCTTGTGGCGGGCCGCGCCGGAGGTGAGCGGCTGCGCGGTCGAATCCAGCGTCTTGCCGTTCTGCGCCAGCCAGCGGGCGGTGAGGGTTCCCTCCGCCGGCGCTCCCTGAACCTCCGCCGACACGTAGACCGTGTCCTCCGGCACGAACTGGAACGTGGGCTCGGCGATCCGGTTCTCCGCACCGAGCCGCTTCCCGATCATGACGTTGACGACGCGCTGGGGACCCGTGGTCGCGGCCCGGGCGGCGGAGTCGGCGGCCCGGGCGGCGGTGTCGACGGCCGCCGTCTCCGTTCCGTTGCGCTTCCCGCCACCGCAGCCCGCGAGCACTGTGGCCCCGAGCGCCACCGGCAGGAACATCCGTGCAGCTCCCATGAATTTCACTCCCTCGGTTGGTGTGGGTCGTGCCCGGGTCACCGGCGCTCCCCCGCCATCGCCAGCAATCGCTTCCACCGCGCCGGCGGCACCGGCACGACGCTCAGGCGCGACATGCGCACCAGGGCCAGGTCGGCGAAGGCGGGATCGGCCTTGATGGCGGCGAGGGTCACGGGGCGGGCGAGCCTCTTCCCCGCTTCGATGTCCACGACGGCGAGCTTGGGATTCCCGCCCGGATCCGGATACGCGTCCGACACGACCCGCGCCAGGCCGACGAGCGCCTTCTCGTCGCCGGAGTGGTAGATGAGCGCGTGGTCGCCCCGGGACATCGCGCGGATGTGCTTGAGCGCCAGCGCGTTGGTGATGCCGTCCCACACGGCGCGGCGCTCGCGCGCGAGCCGGTCGAAATCGTAGGTGTCGGCGTCGGTCTTGAGGATCCAGTAGCTCGGCATCGTGCGCCGGGGCGCTACTTCTTGACCTCGAACTCCTTGCTCCCCGCCGGGCTGCCGTCGACGCTGATCTCGACCTTGTACTTGCCGACGGGCCACCCGCTCGGCTTCGTGATGTGGAACTCCGTGTTCGCGGGCCCGGAGGGCGCGATCGTCTGGGAGTCCGCCTTCACCAGCTTGCCCGAGCCGAAGGTCCACCGCGCCACGATGGTCTTGCTCGGCGCCGAGCCCTCGGTGGCCACCGAGGCGTAGATCGTGTCCTTCGGAGCGAAGGATGTAGTGGGGCTGGCGACCTTCTTGTCGGCGCCCAGCTGCTTCCCGACTTCGACCCCCTGCACCGCGAAGGGCGTTGCCGCCGGTGCCGGCGCGGCCATGCTGGTATCGGGCGCCGCCGCGGCGGTGTCCGTTTTCTTCTTGCACGCCGGCGCCGCGGCAACGGCGAAGCCAAGGGCGAGCGTGCACAGGGTGCGGCGATACACGTCCATGGGCTGCGTCTCCACGCGCCGGCTCACGCGTCCGGAATCCGGAACGTCTGGCCGGGATAGATGAGGTCGGGATTCTTGATGACGTCCTTGTTGGCTTCGTAGATCTTCTTCCAGTCGCCCGCGTTCCCGTAGAAGCGTTTGGCGATCTTCGACAGGCTGTCGCCCTTGGCGACGGTGTAGGTCTGCCCGCCGGACGACGCGGGTGGCGGGGCCGTGGACGAGCTTCCTGATTCGACGTCCGAAAAGTCGGGTTCCTTGGGGTCAGGCATGAAATCCTCCAAATGAGTCATGGGGTGGGAGCCTCTCTGCGCTCGATCTCCGTTACCCCCTTCACCTTCCGCACGGCCTTCATGACCTTGCCGAGATGCGGCAGGTTGTCCACCTCGACGAAGATGGTGCCGAACACCGAGCCGTCCTTGGTGTGGAGATCGGCACCGCGGATGTTGGTGCCGGTCTGGCTCACCGCCTCCATGATGTCGGCGTAAAGCCCGCGTCGGTCTTCGCCGCTCACCGCAAGCCGGACCGCGAACGCCTCACCGGCCGTTTCCTGCCAGTCGATGTCCACCCGCCGCTCGTCGGCGGCGAGCGTGAGCAGGTTGGGGCAGTCGGCCCGGTGGATGGAAATGCCGCGGCCCTGCGTCACGTAGCCCACGACCGAGTCGCCCGGCACGGGCTGGCAGCACTGGGCGTAGCGCACCATCAGGCCGTCCACTCCCTGGATCTTGATGCCCCGGCCCAGGCGGATCCGGTCGATGACCCGGCCGAACACCGTCGGCTTGGGCTCCTGGATCTCGTCGGTGGCCCGATCGGGATAGAGCGCCTTGATGACCTGGCCGATATTGACGTCGCCGCGGCCGACCGCGATCTCGAGCCCGCGTCCGTCCGCCAGCGAGAGTGTCTGCGCCGCCCGCGTCAGCCGCGTGTCGTCGGGAGTCTCCAGCCGCCGCCGGCGCACCTCGCGCGCGAGAATCTCGCGGCCGAGCGTCAGGCTGACGGTTTCCTCCTCGTGGTTGACCCACTGCTTGATCTTGTGCCGCGCCCGGGCGGTGCGGACATGGCTCAGCCAGTCCCGGCTGGGCTTGGGCACGGCCGCCGTGAGGATTTCGATGGTGTCGCCGCTCTTGAGCTCCCGGTGAAGCGGCGCGATGCGTCCATTGATCTTGGCGCCCTGGCACTTGAGGCCCACCTCGGTGTGGACGTGGAACGCGAAATCGATCGCCGTCGAGCCCTTCGGCAGCCGCTTCACGTCGCCCTGCGGCGTGAAGACGAAGATCTCGTCCTGGTAGAGGTCGATCTTGAGGAACTCGAGGAACTCCTCGGGGCTGTGCGTGTCCTGCTGGAGATCGAGGAGCTGACGGAACCAGCCGAGATGCTGGTCGAGCTCGTCGGGCTTGCCGTCACGCTTGTACAGCCAGTGGGCCGCGATGCCGAACTCGGCCGTCCGGTGCATCTCCTGGGTCCGGATCTGCACCTCGAAGAGCTGGCCGCCCGGGCCGAAGATGGTCGTGTGCAGCGACTGGTAGGCGTTCGACTTGGGCGACGCGATATAGTCCTTGATCCGCTCCTGGATCGGCGTCCAGTTGTGGTGGATGATGCCGAGGACGTGATAGCAGTCCGGCACCGTCCGCACGGTCACGCGGATGGCCATGAGGTCGTAGATTTCGTCGAACCCCTTGTTTCGCTTCCGCATCTTCTGGAAAATGGACCAGAGGTGCTTCGGCCGGCCGGTGACCTCGTACCAGTCGATCCCCGCCCGCTTGAGCTCGTACTCCAGCGGCGTGCGGAGCTTGAGGATGGTCTGCTCACGGACCGCGCGCTTGCTGGCCACCTGGTTCACCAGCTCGCGGTACTCCTCCGGCTCGAGGAACTTGAACGACAGGTCTTCCAGCTCCGCCTTCATGCCGGCCATCCCGAACCGGTGCGCCAGGGGCGCGTAGATCTCCCGGGTCTCGAGCGCGATCCGGCTTCGGCGCTCGGGCGGCAGGTGCTCGAGGGTCCGCATGTTGTGGAGCCGGTCGCCCAGCTTGATGATGATGACGCGGGCGTCCTTCGCGATCGACAGCAGGAGCTTGCGATAGTTCTCGACCTGCTCCTCGGCCGACGAGCGGAAAGTCAGACTGGAGATCTTGGTGAGCCCGTCCACGATGCCGGCGATTTCGCTCCCGAACTCGCGGGCGATATCCTCCGTCCGGACCTCGGAATCCTCCACCACGTCGTGGAGAAGCGCCGCGGCGATGGTGGTGCTGTCGAGAAGCTGCTCGGCGAGGATGAGCGCCACCGCGATGCTGTGGGACACGAAGTCCTCGCCCGACATCCGCTTCTGGCCGCGGTGGGCGGACGCGCTGAAGCGGAGCGCCCGCTCGATCAGGTCGAGATCGAGACGATCCGCATGGCGCTCGAGCACCGCCCGGAGGTCCGGGGCCAGGTCAGGTAAGGTTCCCGTCACAATATGAGGATGGGGGAGCAATGGGCGATCGTCAACAAGTCCGGCCTCGGCGCCCGGGCGCCGCGGCGGCCGGCGCCCACGTAGCAAGTAACTATGTCTCTGTGGACACGCTGGTTACGCGGGCCAGCCCGGACGCCGCCGCGAGGTCCACCATCCAGTCGAGACAGCCCGAGGCCGGCCGGACCGCCTTGACGGGGAGCAGCGCCGGCGGCAGCGAACCCTCCAGCGCCAGGCGCAACGGACCGGCCTTGGCCGCGCCGGAGACGAGAAACAGGACCGCGCGGCCCGCATTGAGCATCGGAGGCGTCATGGTCACCCGCCAGGCGCTCACTTCACGCACGTACTCCGCCAACACGGTCCGCACCCGTTCCCGCACGGCCGCGTGCCCGGGAAAAAGGGAAGCGGTGTGTCCGTCCTGGCCCAGACCCAGCAGCACCAGGTCGGGTACCACGCCGGCGAGCTGCCGCTCGTAGGCGAGCGCAGCCCGCGCCGGTTCGTCCTCGCCGTGGATTCGATGGACGTTGTCCGGGGTGACCGGGACCCGGTCGAGCAGTGCTTCACGTGCCATCCGGTAGTTGCTCCGGGCGTCGTCGGGCGGAACGCAGCGTTCGTCGCCCCAGAAGAACTCGACGCGCGGCCAGTCCACCCCGCCGGTCTGGCCCGCGCCGGCCAGCACCTCATACGCCTGCCGCGGCGTCTCGCCCCCGGCCAGGACCAGACGGCAGCGGCCCCGAGCCCTGATCGCGTCCACGGCAACCGCCGCGATGCGCTCCGCGGCCGCGAGCGCCAGGGCGGCCGGATCGGGAAAGACATGGAGCCGCGGGTCGCGCATCACACGTGCGACGGGCGCCGCTGCCGGGCCACCTGCTCCCGCGCCGCCTCGACGACATGATCGGCGGTGAAACCGAAGTGCTCGGCCACCACCTGCGCCGGAGCCGAGAGGCCGAAGGTGCGCATGCCGAGCACCGTGCCGCCCAAGCCGGTGTAGCGCGCCCAGCCGAACGGCGACGCCTCCTCGACGGCCACGCGGGCAAGGACTTCGGGCGGCAGCACCTTTTCGCGATACGACTCGGGCTGGGCCTCGAAGAGCTCCCAGGACGGCATGCTCACGACCCGCGCCTTGATCCCCTCGGCCAGCAGCCGCTCGTGGGCGGTCACGCAGAGGGACACCTCGCTGCCGGTCGCCAGCAGCAGCACGTCCGGCTCCCCGTCGGGCGCATCGGCCAGGACGTACGCTCCCCGCGCAAGCTCGGCGGCCGCCGCGTACTGCGACCGGTCCAGCGTCGGCAGCGCCTGACGCGACAGCACCAGGGAGACCGGGTGCTCGGACTGCGTCATGATGACCCGGTAGGCTTCCACGACCTCGTTGGCATCGGCCGGGCGGATCACGATCATGCCCGGCATGGCGCGGAGCGAGGCCAGGTGCTCGACCGGCTGGTGGGTAGGACCGTCCTCGCCGAGGCTGATGGAATCGTGGGTCCACACGTAGAGGACGGGAAGCTCCATCAGCGCGCTCAGCCGGAGGGCGGCGCGGCAATAATCGGTGAAGATGAGGAAGCTCGAGCCGTACGCCCGCAGGCCGCTGAGCGCCATCCCGTTGGCGATGGCGCACATCGCGTGTTCCCGCACGCCGAAGTGCAGATTCCGGCCGCCGGCATCACCGCCGTCCGCTACCGGCTCGAGCTCCCCGGCGCCCTCGAAGGTCAGCCGCGTCTTGGTAGATGGCCAGAGATCCGCCGCGCCGCCCAGGAGCCAGGGCACCCGGCGCGCGATGGCGTTGAGCGTCTTTCCGGACGCATCGCGGCTCGCGATTCCCTTCGGGTCGGGCGGGAAGACGGGCAGGTCGCCGTCCCAGCCGGGCGGCAGCGTACCGGTTCGGATCCGGTCGAGCTGCGCGGCCAGGTCGGGATACCGCTCGCGATACGTGCCCAGGCGCGCCTCCCACGCCGCCCGCAGGTCGGCGCCGCGCCGGTTCAGGTTGGCGCGGAAGTGGGCGGGAACAGCGTCGGGCACGACGAAGCGGGCGTCGGGATTCCAGCCGTAGAACTCCTTCGCCAGCCGCGTCTCCTCGGCGCCGAGCGGCTCGCCGTGAGCCTCGCGCGTGTCCTGCCGGTGGGGCGCGCCGTAACCGATGTGGCTGTCCACGATGATGAGGGTCGGCCGGTCGTGCGTGGCGCGGAACGTCTCGTAGGCGTGCGTGAGCCGGTCCAGGTCGTTCGCGTCCGGCACCCGGAGCACGTTCCATCCATACGCGAGGAACCGGGCGCCCACGTCCTCGGTGAAGGTGAGCGAGGTCGGCCCTTCGATGCTGATGCCGTTGTTGTCGTAAATCCAGCAGAGCCGGCCGAGCCGGAGGTGTCCGGCGAGCGATGCGGCCTCGCTGCCCAATCCCTCCATCATATCGCCGTCGCTGCAGAGCACGTAGACGTCGTAGTCGAACAGCTCGAGATCGGGCCGGTTGTAGGTGGCGCCGAGCCAGCGCCCGGCGATCGCCATTCCGACACTCATGGCGACGCCCTGGCCGAGCGGACCGGTGGTGGCTTCGACGCCGGTCGTCCAGCCGTGTTCCGGGTGCCCCGGGCAGCGGCTGCCCGCCTGGCGGAAGCGCTTGATGTCGTCCAGCGTGACCGCCGGCCGGTCGACCGATTCGTAGGACGCGTCCGCCGCGCGGACGCCGGTCAGGTGGATCAGACTGTAGAGGAGCATCGAGGCATGGCCCGCGGAGAGCACGAAGCGGTCGCGGTTGGGCCAGTGCGGGTCCTCGGGGTCGTAGCGGAGCATCCGCTGCCAGAGCGCGTAGGCCGCCGGCGCCATCCCCATCGGCGTGCCGGGGTGTCCGGACTGCGCCTGCTGGACGGCGTCGATCGAGAGCGTCCGGATCGTGTCGACGCAGAGCTGGTCGAGCGTCGGCGCCGTCATGCCGTCCTCCGCAGCGCCTCGGCCTTGGCCGCGATCCGCTCCATGAGGTCCTTCCACGACGCGACGAACGCGGACGCGCCGTCCCGCTGGAGCTTATCTCCCAGAGCCGCGACGTCCACTCCGGCCTGGCCGAACGACGCCACCACCGGGTCCGCGTCGCCGCCATCGGCCGGAAGCAGCTCGCCCACGGTCCCGTGATCGGCGAAGGCGAGCAGCGTCGCATCCGGGATGGTGATGATCGTGTCGGGCGCGGCGAGCGCTTCGAGGTACAGCACGTCCGGCGCCTTCGGGTCCTTGGTGCCGGTGCTGGCCCAGAGCAGCCGCTGCGGCAGCGCGCCCCGCGCGGCGAGACCACTCCACCGGGATGAGGCCAGCAGCTCGCGGTACATCCGGTACGTCTGCCGGGCGATGGCGATGCCGAGCCGGTTCTGGAGCGGTGCCGGCACCCGATCGGCGACGGCCCGGTCCCACCGGCTCACGAACAGCGAGGCTACCGAGCGGACTCGCGGATCGAGTCCTTCCGCGAGCCGCCGCTCGATGCCCCGGAAGTACGCTTCCGCCGCCGCCAGATACTGACCGGGCGAGAACAGCAGGGTCACGTTGATCGGGACACCCGCCGCGATCGCCTCCTCGATCGCCGGCACCCCCTCGGGCGTGCCCGGAATCTTGATGAAGATGTTGGGCCGTGCGGCCCGCTCCCCCAGCGCGCGGGCTTCCGCCAGCGTGCTCGCCGTGTCGTAGGCCAGGAGCGGCGACACCTCGAGCGAGACCCAGCCGTCGACCCCGCCGGTCTGCTGGTGCACCGGCCGGAAGAGCGCGGCCGCCTCGATCAGGTCCTCGAGTGCCAGCTCGACGAAGAGCCGCTCGCCCGACTTCCCTTCCCGGGCCTTGCGGCGGATGGCGTCGTCGTAGGCGGTGGAGTTCGCGATCGCATGGTCGAAGATGGTGGGATTGGAGGTGAGCCCGGTAACCGACAGCTCGTCCCGGTAGCGCCGGAGCGTGCCGTCGACCAGCATGCCGCGGGTGATGTTGTCGAGCCAGAGACTCTGGCCCAGGTCGTGAAGCCGCCGTGTGGCGTTCATGTGGTCCTCCCAACGTCGAGGTCCAGCAGGTCGCCGATGCGCTCGATGCTCACGTCGGCCGGCGGATACGCGGCCAGCAGCTCGGGATCGTGCGCATAGTGCCCCTGCCGGGCGAATACGGTGGTGACCCGCGAGCCCCAGGCCCGCTTCACCGCCGTCAGTATGCGAAGTTTGTCGTCGATCAGCACGTAATGGTCGGCCGGGTAGAAACGTTCGACGTCGGCCAGCTCCTGCTCCTTGTGCACGCAGATGAGCACCCGGTCCTCCACCGCGTGCCGGATGCCGGCGCGTTCGACCTTGCGCGGCTGGAACACCACGTCGCCATCGGAAAAGACGATCGTGATGCCGCGGCGTCCGTAGCGCTCGAGCACGGCCATGGCCCCGGGATACAGCCGGTCCGCGAACGGGTAGTCCAGCAGGAACGACGACATGAGCAGCAGCCGCGGATCGTGCAGCCGCTCGAGCCGGTAGCGCTGCAGCGCGCCGAGGTAGTCGGCGTAGCCCACCTCTCGGCGGCGCTCCAGGAAGATCGCCCAGTATCGCTCGGCGGCCTCGGGGCCGGACTCGCGCGCGAGATGGGCCCGATAGTCGGCCTGGGCCGCGTCGTTGTCGAGCAGCGTATTGTCCACATCGAACAGGTACCCGACCACCGGCCGCACCGCCATCAGCAGCCGCTCTCCTCCGCCGGCTGGTGCCAGCCGCCGGTGCCCGCGGTGAGGCAGTCGGCCGCCGCCGGCCCCCAGCTCCCCGCCGCGTAGGTCTCGAGCGGCGTGGTGCCGGTGCCCAGGACCGGGTCGACCACGCACCACGCTCGCTCCACCGCGTCCTCCCGCGCGAAGAGCATCTGGTCGCCGCGCATGGCGTCGCGCAGCAGCCGCTCGTACGGCGCCATCTCGTCGGCCCGCTCGTGGCAGGATACGAGCTCGACATCCTCGCCCACCATCGCCTCGCCGGGCAGCTTGGCGCGGGCGGCGAGCGAGAGCACCACGTGCGGGCTCAGGCGGAAGCGGAAGGAGTTGGCCGGGCTGGTCGCGGCATCGGCGAACAGCGCCTGCGGCGGCTGCTTGAGCTCCACGAACACCTCCGTGACCGTCATCGGCAGACACTTCCCGGCGCGGATGAAGAACGGCACTCCCGCCCAGCGCCAGGAATCGAGCTGCAGCCGGACGGCGACGAAGGTCTCGACCTCCGAGTCGGGCGCCACGCCCGGCTCGCTCCGGTAGCCGGCGAACTGGCCGCGCACGACATCGGCTGGCTGGAGCGGACGCATGACGCGAAACGCCTGACCCTTGGCATCGCGGACGGCCTCGGTGTCGCTCCCCGCCGGCGGCTCCATCGCGAGCAGGCTCACCACCTGCAGCAGATGATTCTGCACCACGTCGCGGATGGCACCGGCCTCCTCGTAGAATTTCCCGCGGCCCCGGACGCCGAAGCGCTCGGCCATGGTGATCTGGACCTGGCGGATGTAGTTGCGGTTCCAGACCGGCTCGAGGAAGGAATTGGCGAAGCGGTAGTAGAGGAGGTTCTGAACCGGCTCCTTGCCCAGATAGTGGTCGATCCGGAAGATGTCCGCTTCGCGGAAGAACCGATGAAGGGTGGCGTTGAGATCGCGCGCGGAGGCGAGGTCCCGACCGAACGGCTTCTCGACGACGACGCGGGCGCCGCGGGTGCAGCCCGACGACGCCAGACCCTCGGCGACGACCGCGAAGAGGCTGGGCGGGATCGCCAGGTAATGCAGTGGACGGACCGCGGTGCCGAGCGCCTCACGCAGGCGGACGTAGGTCGCGGGCTCGCGGTAATCGCCGTCCACGTACCGGAACAGTTGCGACATCGTGGAGAACGCGGCGGCATCCACCCCGCCATGAGCCTCCAGGCTCTGCCGCGCGCGATCCCGCAACTGCTCCAGCGTCCAGCCGGAGCGCGCCACCCCCACAATGGGCACACCCAACTGGCCGCGGCGGATCAGTGCCTGGAGCGCCGGGAAGACCTGCTTGAATGCCAGGTCGCCCGTGACGCCGAACAGCACCAGCGCGTCGGACTGCTCACCCATGTCGCTCTCCTAACCCGGGTCCTTCTCCACGTGGCCGCCGAATTGGAAGCGGAGCGCCGACAGCAGCCTGTCGGCGAAATCCGCCTCTCCGCGCGAGCTGAACCGCTGATAGAGCGCTGCGCTCAGTACGGGCACGGGCACCGCTTCGTCCAGAGCGGCCGATACCGTCCAGCGCCCCTCGCCCGAGTCCGACACCCGCCCCGCGAATGTCGCGAGGTCCGGGGAATCGTGGAGCGCGCGGGCGGTCAGGTCCAGCAGCCACGAGGCGATCACGCTGCCGTGGCGCCACACCTCGGTGATACCGGCGAGATCGAGCGAGTACCGGTAGTGCTCCGGATGCCGGAGCGGCGTCGTCTCCGCGTCGGTCTCCCGCGCGTGCGTGCCGACATCGGCATGGTGCAGGATGTTGAGCCCTTCGGCGTAGGCCGCCATGATGCCATACTCGATCCCGTTGTGCACCATCTTCACAAAGTGTCCTGCGCCCGCGGGTCCGCAGTGGAGGTAGCCCCGCTCGGCGGTGCCGGTGATCGGCTTCTTTCCGGGCGTGCGGGGGGCGGCATCCAGGCCGGGAGCGAGCGCCGCGAATATCGGATCGAGCCGCTCGACCTGATCCCGCTCGCCTCCGATCATGAGGCAGTAACCTCGCTCCAGTCCGAAGACCCCGCCACTGGTCCCTACATCTATATAATGAAGACCGCTGGC